>SKYL01000143.1 GCA_007127935.1 Halorhodospira sp.
CAAAGGCGCCGGCCTTTTTCCATCACGGGCTCCAGCAGCGGCCGTCCCGGTTGAGATTCCCCGGCCAGTCCCAGCACGTCCCCGGTGTAGACCTCGTTTTCCTCATGCCGGAATACCTGTTTTTTCCCGGGCCAGTGGACCTTGCCGGTGGAGCGCTTACGGCGGGGCTCCCCCTGGTACTCCTGTAGCTTGTAGGCCATATCCAGGTGGGGTTGGTCGGCGGCGGTATCCACCAGGGTGCCGGTGCCGAAACCGTCGATGGGGGCGCCGGCGGCGATCAGGCGGGAGATCTCGTATTCGTCCAGGTTGCCGCTGGCGAGGATGCGGACCTGCGGTTGGCCGCCGCCGTCGAGGATGGACCGCACCTTCACCGCCTCTTCCGCCAGGTCGCCGCTGTCTAGACGCACACCCTTGACCGGCACCCCATCTTGCGCCAGTTGGACCACCTTACGGGCCGCTTCTCCCGTGTCGTAGGTGTCGATGAGCAGGACCACGTTCTCCGGGTGCGCGTCGGCGAAGGCGCGAAAGGCGTCGATCTCCCGGTCGAAGACGAGGACGTAGGAGTGGGCCATGGTGCCCACGGTGGGGATGCCGTAGCGCGCACCGGCGAAACAGGTGGCCGTGCCGTCAAAGCCGGCCGCCCAGGTGGCCCGCGCCGCCGCCAGGGCGGCGTCGGCGCCGTGGGCCCGGCGCATGCCGAAATCGACCAGCCGGCGGCCGCCCGCCGCCAGCACGCAGCGCACCGCCTTGGAGGTCAGCAGGGAGTGGAGGTGGACCAGGTTCATGATCCGGCTCTCCACGATCTGCGCCTCGGGCAGCGGTGCGGTGATGCGCAGGATCGGTTCATCGGGGAACAGGGCGGTCCCCTCCGGCACGGCGTCGAGGTGGCCGGTGAAGCGCATCTTCGCCAACTCGTCCGCCAACTCCGGGCGGAAGTGGCCGCAGCGGCGAATCCACTCCAGTTCTTCGTCACCGAAGGCGAAACGCTCCAGCCAATCGGCCGCCTCCTCGATCCCGGCAGCGATATAAAACCCCCTTCCGGGCGGCAGCTTGCGTGAGAAGAGTTCGAATGAGGCGGGTCCGGTCATCCCCCGCTGCAGGTAACTGTCCACCATCGTCAACTGGTAGAGGTCGGTGAGCAGCGGGCTTGTCTGGATGTCCATGCGCCTACCTCCCGATTACGCACCCCATTACGCTCGTAGGCCGGTCCCCCGGTGCAGCAGATAGAGGGCGAAGGCTCCAAAGACAACAATAAAGAAGATCATCATCCCGTAGGCCACCCCGATGGGGATGTCCGACGTCCCCAATACACCGTAGCGGAAGGCGTTGACCATGTAGAGGATCGGATTGGCCAGCGAGACCGTCTGCCAGAACTCCGGCAGCAGCGACAGGGAGTAGAAGACCCCGCCGAGATAGGTCAACGGCGTCAGCACGAAGGTGGGGATGATGGTGATGTCGTCGAACTTCTTCGCGTAGATGGCGTTGATGAAACCGCCGATGGAGAAGAGCGTCGCCGTGAGCACCACCACCGACAGTGTGATGAACGGATGCTCCACCGGCAGGCGGGTGAATATCAGCGCTACGCCGGTGACGATGGCCCCGGTGATCAACCCCCGCCCGACGCCGCCGGCCACGTAGCCGAGGAGAATGACGATGTTCGGGGTCGGCGAGACCAGCAACTCCTCGATGTGGCGCTGGAACTTGGCCCCGAAGAACGACGAGACCACGTTGCCGTAGGAGTTGGTGATGATGGCCAGCATGATGATCCCCGGCGCGATGAACTCCATGTAGCTATAGCCGTCCATGGGGCCGATGCGCGGGCCGATGAGGCTGCCGAAGATCACGAAGTAGAGGGTCATGGTGATGGCCGGCGGCAGCAGCGTCTGGACCCAGATGCGCAGGTACCGGTGCGTCTCCTTGCGGACCAGGGTGGCCAGGGAGACGGCGGCGGTGCGCAGGCGTTCCGATAGGGCGATCATGGGGCGGGCGCTCCTTCCCGGCTCCCCCGCGCCAGCAGCCGGATGAACAACTCCTCCAGGCGGTTCGACTTGTTGCGCATACTGGCCACGGTGATGCCGTGTTGGGCTAGCGCCGCGAAGACCTCGGTGAGGGCCCGCTCCCGGGGGACCTCCACCTCCAGGGTGTTCTCATCGACGCGGCGCAATGGAAAGGCCGGCAGTTCCGGCAGCTCCGCGGGCACCTCCGCCACGTCCAGCAGGAAGGCGTGGGTGGAGAGGCGGCGCAGCAGGGTCTTCACATCGGTGTTTTCGATGATCCGCCCGTCGTCGATGATGGCGATGTCCCGGCAGAGGCTCTCCGCCTCTTCCA
The DNA here is from genome assembly GCA_007127935.1 of Halorhodospira sp. GTDB lineage: Bacteria > Pseudomonadota > Gammaproteobacteria > Nitrococcales > Halorhodospiraceae > SKYL01. Next base: position 2,329 of record SKYL01000143.1, read on the forward strand.
GGTAGTGGGTGGTGAGGATGATGGTGGTCCCCTGGTCGTTGATGTGGCGCAGGAAGTCCCACATGGAGCGGCGCAGCTCGATATCGACCCCGGCCGTGGGTTCGTCGAGGATCAGCAGCCGCGGCTCGTGGACCAACGCCCGGGCGATCATCAGCCGCCGCTTCATGCCCCCGGAGAGGGTCCGCGAGACCGAGTTGCGGCGCTCCCACAGGCCCAAGTTCTTCAGGTACCGCTCGGCCCGCTCCCGGGCGATCCGCCGTGGGATGCCGTAGTACCCCGCCTGGTTGAGGACGATCTGGGAGACAGTCTCGAAGGTGTTGAAGTTGAACTCCTGGGGGACCAGGCCGAGCTGCGACTTGGCGGCCCACGGGTCGTGGTCCAGGTCGTGGCCGAATACACGCACTTTGCCGGAGGTTTTGGTGACGAGGGTGGAGACGATGCCGATCAGCGTCGATTTGCCGGCCCCGTTGGGACCCAGGAGGCCGAAGAAGGCGCCGGTGTCCACGGTGAGGTCGACACCGTGAAGGGCGGCCTTGCCGCCGGCGTAGGTCTTCGTCAGTTGAGTAATGGCGAGTGCCGTCAAATCACCTCCGGTTGCGCTGCAACATCCCGTGACAGCAGAACGCCGCGCCGGGTAGAATACGCGACAAGTCTAACCGAAGTGGCATTATAGGCGGAGTGACCCGGCGGATGGGTCGCTCGACGACGGGAGGGTCAGCCCCTCCCTTTTTTACGCCCATCCCGGCGACCCTGATGATTCGGCGTCGTTGATTCAGATGACTTGAGGAGGGTTCCTTGATTCGGCCAGCGCTGCTCGCCCTCGCGGATGGCACGATCTTTCGGGGGGAGGCCGTCGGCGCGGAAGGCGCCGTCACCGGCGAGGTGGTCTTCAATACCGCCATGACCGGCTATCAGGAGATCGCCACGGATCCTTCCTATGCCGGCCAGATCGTGACTCTGACCTACCCCCATATCGGCAATACCGGGGTCAACCCCATTGACCGGGAGTCCGGCGCGGCGCGTCTGGCCGGCCTCGTGGTGCGGGACGTTCCGCCGCGGGCCAGCAATTGGCGGGCGGACTCCGATCTCGGCACTTGGCTTCGGGCCCAGGGCGTGGTCGCCATCGCCGGGATCGATACCCGCAAGCTGACCCGCCGGCTGCGCCTGCACGGCGCGTTGGGGGGCTGCTTGATGGCCGGCGCGGTGGATGAGGCGCGCGCCCTGCGGGAAGCGAAGGAGTACAGCGGCATGGCCGGGAGAGATCTGGCCGGAGAGGCCGGGGTGACGGCGGCCCAGCCTTGGCTGCGCGGCAGTTGGAATCTCGATCTGCAGCGGGCCGACGCCGAACCGGTGGTTGCCGGTTCCGGCCGCTTCCGTGTCGTGGCCTACGACTTCGGGATCAAGGAGCAGATCTTGCGCCTCTTGGTGGACCGGGGCTGTGAGGTGACGGTGGTGCCGGCGCGCACCCCGGCGCGGGAGGTGTTGGCCGCCCAGCCCGACGGCGTCTTTCTCTCCAACGGCCCCGGAGACCCGGAGCCGATGGACTACGCGGTGGCCGCGGTGCGGGAGTTGCTGGACGCCCGGATGCCGCTCTTCGGGATCTGTCTCGGCCACCAGTTGCTGGGGCTCGGAGTCGGCGCCCGCACGGTGAAGATGAAGTTCGGTCACCACGGGGCCAACCATCCGGTCCTGGACCTGGAGACCGGCCGGGTGCTTATCACCAGCCAGAACCACGGCTTCGCCGTGGATGAGGCGAGCCTTCCGGACGGCGTCCGCGCCACCCACCGCTCCCTCTTCGACGGGTCGCTGCAGGGGATCGCGTGTAACGACCGGCCGGCGTTCGGCTTCCAGGGTCATCCGGAGGCGAGCCCGGGACCCCGCGATGTGCTTCCGCTGTTCGACCGGTTCATCGAGACGATGGCCGCCGCTGCTTCGTAACCGCCCCGTAACTGATCGCTATCGGACTGGAAGGCTCATGCCCAAGCGCGACGATCTGCAATCCATCCTCATCATCGGCGCCGGCCCGATCGTTATCGGGCAGGCGTGTGAGTTCGACTACTCCGGCGCCCAGGCGTGTAAGGCGCTGCGCCAGGAGGGATACCGGGTGGTGCTGGTGAACTCCAACCCGGCCACCATCATGACCGACCCGGAGACCGCGGATGCGGTCTATATCGAGCCCATCGAGTGGCAGACGGTGGCCCGCATCATCGAGCACGAGCGGCCCGACGCCGTCCTGCCCACCATGGGCGGACAGACGGCGCTCAACTGTGCCCTGGACCTGGTCAAGCACGGGGTGTTGGAGCGGTTCGGCGTGGAGATGATCGGCGCCAACCCCGATGCCATCGACAAGGCGGAGGACCGCCAGCGGTTCCGTGAAGCAATGGCGCACATCGGTCTCGAGACGCCCCGCGCGGAGATCGCCAACTCCATGGAGGAGGCGGTGACCGCCCAGGCCCTCATCGGTTTCCCGGTGATCATCCGTCCGTCCTTTACCCTGGGTGGGTCCGGCGGCGGGATCGCCTACAACCGCGAGGAGTTCCTCGAGATCGTCGAGCGCGGGCTCGACCTCTCGTACACCAACGAGGTGCTGTTGGAGGAGTCGGTCCTCGGCTGGAAAGAGTTCGAGATGGAGGTGGTGCGGGACCGCAACGACAACTGTATCATTATCTGCTCCATTGAGAACCTCGATCCCATGGGGGTCCATACCGGTGATTCCATCACCGTGGCCCCGGCCCAGACCCTCACCGACAAGGAGTACCAGCTGATGCGGGACGCATCGCTGGCGGTGCTGCGTGAGATCGGGGTGGAGACCGGCGGCTCCAACGTCCAGTTCGCCATCAACCCGGAGGACGGGCGGATGGTGGTCATCGAGATGAACCCCCGGGTCTCCCGTTCCTCGGCGCTGGCCTCCAAAGCCACCGGCTTCCCCATTGCCAAGGTGGCGGCGAAGCTGGCGGTGGGCTATACGCTGGACGAGTTGAGCAACGAGATCACCGGCGGGGCGACGCCGGCCTCCTTTGAGCCGACCATCGACTACGTGGTCACCAAGGTGCCGCGCTTTACCTTCGAGAAGTTTCCCAAGGCCGATCCCTACCTGACCACGCAGATGAAGTCGGTGGGCGAGGTGATGGCCATCGGGCGCACTTTCCAGGAGTCGTTCCAGAAGGCGCTCCGTGGCCTGGAACAGGATCTCACCGGGCTCGACGAGCGCCTCGATCTGTCCCGGGACGATTTGCAGGATGCGGTGCGCCACTCCCTGCGGCAGCCCACGCCGGAGCGGATTCTCTTCGTCGCCGACGCCTTCCGCGCCGGTTTCGACCTCGATGCCGTCCACGGGATGACGGCCATCGACCCGTGGTTCTTGGCCCAGGTCGAGGAGTTGGTGGCGACAGAGGCGGAGATCCGCGGCGGGCGGCCGGAGACGTGTGATGCCGACACGCTTCGCGCCTGGAAGCGCCGGGGCTTTTCCGACGCCCGCCTGGCGCATCTTTGGGGCGTGAGTGAGGCCGAGGTGCGCCAACGGCGCCATGCGCTGGAGGTGCGCCCGGTCTACAAGCGGGTCGACTCCTGCGCCGCGGAGTTCCCCTCGGCCACCGCCTACATGTACTCCACCTACGAGGAGGAGTGCGAGTCCGAGCCCACCGAGCGGCGCAAGATCATGGTCCTCGGCGGCGGACCCAATCGCATCGGCCAGGGCATCGAGTTCGATTACTGCTGTGTCCATGCCGCGCTGGCCCTGCGCGAGGACGGCTTCGAGACCTTGATGGTCAACTGCAATCCGGAGACGGTCTCCACCGACTACGACACCTCCGACCGGCTCTACTTCGAGCCGTTGACCCTGGAGGACGTTCTGGAGATCGTCCACAAGGAGCGCCCGGCGGGGCTGGTGGTCCAGTACGGCGGTCAGACGCCGTTGAAGCTGGCCCGCGATCTGGAGGCGGCCGGCGCGCCCATCGTCGGCACCACGCCGGACTCCATCGACTTGGCGGAGGACCGGGAGCGGTTCCAGGAACTGATCGAGCGGATCGGTCTGGTCCAGCCGCCCAACCGCACCGCCCGCGACGTCGACGAGGCCCTGGAACTGGCCGCCGAGATCGGCTACCCGCTGGTGGTCCGCCCCTCCTACGTGCTGGGCGGCCGCGCCATGGAGATCGTCTACGGCAAGGACGAACTGCTCCAGTACATGCGGGAGGCGGTGAAGGTCTCCCACGAGTCGCCGGTGCTTCTCGACCGCTTCCTCGACGACGCGGTGGAGGTGGACGTGGACGCCGTCTGCGACGGCCGGCAGGTGGTCATCGGCGGCATCATGCAGCACATCGAGCAGGCCGGGGTCCACTCCGGCGATTCCGCCTGTTCGCTGCCCCCGTATACCCTGGGGCGTGAGATCCAGGATCGTATCCGTGAGCAGGTCCGGCAGTTGGCCCACGCCTTGGGGGTGGTGGGGCTGATGAATGTCCAGTTCGCGATCCAGAGCCGCGAAGGGGAGGAGCGGATCTTCCTGTTGGAGGTCAACCCGCGCGCCTCTCGTACGGTGCCGTTCGTCTCCAAGGCCACCGGTGTGCCGTTGGCCAAGGTGGCCGCGCGCTGCATGGTGGGGCGCACGTTGGCCGATCAAGGGGTGGAGGACGAGGTGGTGCCGCACTTCTTTTCGGTGAAGGAGGCGGTCTTCCCGTTCATCAAGTTCCCCAACGTCGACCCGATCCTCGGCCCCGAGATGAAATCCACTGGCGAAGTCATGGGGATCGGGGTTACCTTCGGAGAGGCGTACGCCAAGGCGCAGTTGGGGGCCGGCGTGATCTTCCCGCGGGGCGGCTGTGCCTTCATCAGTGTCCGTGACGCGGACAAGGCGGGCGCCGTGGAGGTGGCCCGGGATTTGGTGCGGCGGGGTTTCACCCTGGTGGCCACCCGAGGGACGGCGGCGGTGTTGGAGAGCGCGGGCCTGGACGTGCGGCCCGGCAACAAGATGGCGGAGGGGCGGCCTCACATCGTGGACGCCATCAAGAACGAC
>SKYL01000162.1 GCA_007127935.1 Halorhodospira sp.
CCATCCCCAACGCAATGAATACTGGCGGCACGGCTCCGTCTGCGAGGATTACGGGGCCATTGAGTGCGCGGTCTACGCGGTGGGCGGCTGGCTCGACGGCTACGTCAACGCCATTCCCCGGCTGATGGAGGGGCTCTCCTGTCCCCGCAAGGCGCTCATCGGCCCGTGGCCCCACGCCTTTCCCCACGCCGCGGTGCCCGGCCCGCGGATCGGCTTCTTCCAGGAGGCGGTCCGCTGGTGGGACTACTGGCTAAAGGGAGACGACACCGGGGTCATGGATGAGCCCATGGTGCGGGTCTGGATGGAGGATTGGACGCCGCCGGGGCCGTACCTGGAGGATCGGCCCGGACGGTGGGTGGCAGAGGTGGAGTGGCCGTCGTCGCGCATTGCCCCGGGGCGTTGGTATCTCCATGTGGGGGCGCTGGCCGACGTGCCCGGACCGGAGGACGCCGTCCGTGTCCGCTCACCGCAGACCACCGGGCTGAAGGGCGGCGACTACTACGGTTACGGGGCGGAGGGGGAGGGGCCGCTGGACCAGCGGGCCGATGACGGCAAATCATTGATCTTCGACTCTGATCCGCTGCCGGAACGGATGGAGATCCTCGGGGCGCCGGTGGTCACCCTCGACATCTCGGTGGACCAGCCGGTGGCCCACATGGCCGTCCGGCTCAACGACGTCGCCCCGGACGGCGCCTCGGCGCGGGTCAGCTACGGGGTTCTCAACCTGACCCACCGCAACGGCCATGAGCGTCCGGAGGCGCTGCGCCCCGGGGAGCGTTACCGCGTCCGGGTGCGCCTCAACGACATCGCTCACGCGTTCCCCGCCGGGCATACCCTTCGAGTGGCGGTCTCCACCGCCTACTGGCCCTTGATCTGGCCCGCGTCGGACCCGGCGGAGCTGACGATTCATACCGGGGAGAGCGTGTTGGAACTGCCGGTTCGCCCGCAGCGCCCGGAGGATGAACAGCTGCCGCCCTTCGAGCCGCCGGAACACGGCCCGGTGCCGGAGCATACGCCGGTGGAAATGGCCCGGGTGCGCCGGACGCTGGAGCGGGATCTGACCACCGACGAGACGGTCTACACCGTCAGCGGCGATACCGGGGACTTTCACGGGGCCACCGTGGCCCATATCGAGGAGATCGACCTGACCGTCGGCGCCACCCTCCGGCGCGTCTACCGCATCGGCGAGACCGATCCCCTCACCGCCCGTGCGGAGGTGGAGCAACGGACGGAGCTCCACCGGGGCGCCTGGTCGGTGCGGATCGGGACGCGGGTGGTGCTGACGGCAGACGCGGCGCGGTTCCGCGTCCGCGCGGAGTTGACCGCCCTGGAAGGCGCGGGAGACGAAGCCACGGAGGTCTTCCGGCGCACCTGGGACGAGTACGTCATCCGGGATCACCTGTAGTGCATTCCGTACCGCGCCATGGCCGCCTCCACGATCATCGCCAGCAGGTCGGCATAGCTGTAGCCGGCGTAGCCGGCCATCACCGCCATCTTGCCGTTGTAGTTCCAGGTGGGGTTGTAGTTGGCGTCCAGCAGCCGGGGGACGCCGTCGGCACCGGCGCGGAAGTCGATCCGCGCGTAGTCGCGGCAGCCGAGCCGGGTGAACAGACGGGTGCCGTGGTCCACCAATTGGGCGTGGGTGGCCTCGTCCAGCGCCGCCGGTTGGAACCGAGGCGCGTGCCAGTACGGTGAGGCCGGGTCGGCCTTCGAGGCGTAGGGGAGAATCGGCGGCAGGCTGGCGTCGAGTCCGGAGTAGTCGATGACCAGCGGCGGCAGCACGGTGAGCCCGCTCTCCGGGTTGCCAATGATGCCCACGGTGTACTCGTCGCCGGTGAGGAACTCCTGGATCAGCGCCTGGGGCCGTTCCAGCGTATCGGCCAGCCGGCGCAGATAGGCGCGGGCCTCTTCCTCGTCGTGGACGACGCAGTCGGGGTCGATGCCGAGGCTGCCGTCGGTGGCGTTGGGTTTGATCAGTGACGGATAGCGGCCGGGCAGCGGCCACCGCTCCGCCCGCAGATCGACGAAGGTCTCCTCGGGTACCGGAATGCCCTGCGACGCGGCTATGGCCCGGATCAGTGCCTTGTCGGTGCACAGGCTCATACAGACTGGATCGGCACCGGTGTAGGGGATATCGAACATCTCCAGCAGCGCCGGTACGTGGAGTTCCTGCCGCAGCCGGTTGCGGTAACCGTTGTCGCAGAGATTCAGCGCCAAGCGTGGCGGCCGGGCGCGCAGCGCATCCAGAAGGCGGTCATGTTCGTCTAAGTAAGTGATCGTGAAGCCGGATAGGGAGGCCAGTGCGGCCTTGAGTTGTCGCACCCCCTCCAACTCGTCTTCGCCGATCCGCCCGTCGGCACCGTAGGCGTACGGCAGGCGGGGGTCGCCCAACAGCACGCCCAGATCCATCGTCGTTGGCGCGGTCATGGGATAACGTATAGCCAATGAACGCGGTCCCGTCACGGAAACGATCCCCCCGCCAAGTGGCCCCGTTGGCCGCGGTGGCGGTGGGGGTGCTCTTCTTTCTATCGCTGGAGCTCGCCGTGGGGCATCCGGATCGGTGGCGGCTGGTCAGTCCGTGGGCCGATGAGCACGTGATGAGCGTTGCCCGGGATGTCGAACGCGAGGTGATCTACGCCGGCGTCCAGGGCGGGGGCGTGATGGTGCGCGAAGCGGGAGCGTGGCGCTTGCACCCGGAAGTGATCCCGGGCGGCGCCTCGCCGGTGAACTTGGCGCTTACCCCGGACGGGGGGCTGCTCGCCGCCACCACCGGCGGGCTCTATCGTTCGGCGGACGGCGGACGGCAGTGGGAGGCGGCGGTGGCGGGGGCGCACCTGCTCCAGGTCGATCTCGATGAGGACGGTTACGGTGTCGCCGCCGGGCCCGGCGGGGTCTTTCGCAGCGCCGATGGCGGGGTGCACTGGGAGGGCGTGACCATGGCGGGGTTACCCCGGGGTGCCGATCCGTATCGAGTGTTGCGGGAGCCGGCAGGCGGTCTGGTGTTGGGCACTGTCGGTGGTGCCGGCATCTACCGGTTGGCCGCCGGGGAGGCGCGGTGGCAGCCGGACGGGATGGGGCTGCATGGCGGGGCGCGGGTCTTCTCGCTGCTGATCTTGCCCGACGGGGCGTTGTTGGCGGGCACGGACGGCGGCGCCTATGGGCAAGAGCGGCCTGGCGGCCCCTGGACCTTGACCGGGCAATACTGGCAGACCTTCCGGGTGCTCGATCTGGAGTGGGACCCGGAGCGGGATCGACTCTGGGTGGGGGGAGACGAGGCGGCCTGGAGTGCGTCTCTCCCGGCTGGTGGCGGCTTCCCGGAGGAGTGGCGGGTAACGGAGACGAGGGACGACTTCATAGCGCCGGTGGCCTGGATCGACGCCTCAGCCGACCCGGTCATGGCCACGGCGGGCGCCCTCTACGCGTGGGCGCCCGATCGGAGCCGGCGGCCGTCCATGGTCGCCTCGGCCCTGCTGGTCGCCTTTGGGGCGTGGCTGATCCTGCGTAGTGCCTTCAGGCGCCCTGGAGGTGGGTCTCCAGGTCGCTGAATCCGCCGATCAGCCGGCTGTCGATGAAGACCTGCGGTACCGAGCCCGCCCCACTGACGGCGCGTACGGTGCGGGTGGTGACGCCGTGGTTGCCGACGACCACCTCTTCGTACTCGTAGCCGTGTTCTTCCAGCAGCTTCTTGGCCTTGGCGCAGAAGGGGCAGCCAGACTTGGTGAAGAGGGTGACGAACGACGGGTGCGGCGCCTCGGGATTGATATGGCACAGCATGGTGTCGGCGTCGGAGACCTCGAAGGGGTCGCCGGGCTTCTCCGGCTCGATGAACATCTTCTCGATGACGCCGTCCCGCACCAGCATCGAGTAGCGCCAGGAGCGCTTGCCGAAACCGAGGTCATTCTTGTCCACCAGCATGCCCAGGCGCTCGGTGAACTCACCGTTGCCGTCGGGGATGAAGGTGATGTTGGTGGCGTGTTGATCCCGCTTCCACTGGTTCATTACGAAGGCGTCGTTGACCGAGATGCAGACGATGTCGTCCACCCCGTTCTCGAAGAAGACCGGCGCCAGTTCGTTGTACCGCGGTACGTGGGTGGATGAACAAGTGGGGGTGAAGGCGCCCGGCAGGCCGAAGACCACCACCCTCTTCCCCTTGAACAGCTCGTCCGTGGTGACGTCGCGCCACTCCCCGTCGCTCCGCGTGCGAAAAGTGACGTCGGGTACCCGTGACCCTTCTCGATTCTCCAGCATGTTGCCTCCTAGCTTGATGGTTCGATGCCACCCCTACCGTGGGGGGTGATCCGGACACCGCGTATTCTCAGTGGGAATGGAATACAAGTTAAATAGATTCGAAGCGGTGTTGATATTACCGTTGTCAATGACCGTCGTGAAGAGGGAAAGTGGATGGATCACGAGTGATGCGCGACGAGCGAGGGAAATAGTGCTGGCTTGGTAGGGAAACCCGTACTATGATCACTATCGCAGTGTTCCACCTTGTAGCAACATCGGCAGTACCCGTTTCGGTTGTCACTCCGTTCGTTCTTCAGGTCGGCCTGCAACAACCATCCACCGGATAACGATACGAGGAAAGACGATCATGATGACCGGTACTGTGAAGTGGTTCGATGATGCCAAGGGCTTCGGATTCATTACCCCCGAGGACGGCAGCAAGGACGTGTTCGTGCACTTTTCCGCCATCCAGGGCTCCGGGTTCCGCAGCCTGGCGGAGGGCCAGCAGGTCCAGTTCGAGACGGAGAAGACCGCCAAGGGTCTGGCCGCGGCCAACGTCAACCCCGTTTAAGGGGGTAGGCAGGCACCGGTAACCTTCGGTCGCCGGTGTTCTCCCAGGGAAGCCCCGCCCAAGCGGGGCTTCTTTCGTTTAGGGGAGGATCGGTGGTGGGGGCCTCCTTGCAGATTCCAACATCCGTCTCCAGCTACGATGGTCACGGCATCGTCAACCTGATGGCGCGGATCGGCGCGGCGCTGGGTGGGCCGGTGGGGCCGTATCCGCCCATGGAGTTGCCGGGCGGCGAGGCCCTCGATCGTGCGTCCACCGTGATCTTGTGGGTTATTGACGGTCTGGGTGACCGCTATCTCAAAGGGCGGGCTTCCAGCGCCCTCGCGGCCCATCGGGTCCGCGGCGCCACGTCGGTCTTTCCGGCCACCACGTCGGCGGCGGTGACCACCTTCCATACCGGCCTCGCGCCGCGGGCCCACGGGGTGACCGGTTGGTTTATGCACCTGCGGGAGTTGGGGGCGGTGACCACATGGTTGACGTTCACCCCCCGTGGCGGTGGTCCGTGTTGGACGCAGGCCAATCCTGACGCGGAGGCGTTGCTGCGCCGTCCGGCGCTGTCCGACAACTGCTCGTGCGAGGCCCACCAAGTGACGCCCCGGGCCATCGTCGATACGCCCTATAGCCGTGCCACCCGCGGCCGTGCCGTGGGCCACGGCTACCGCACCCTCAATGAGTTGGTGGACCAAGTGGTCCGGCTGGCCCGGCACACGGCGCCGCAACGCCGCTACATCTATGCCTACTGGCCCGACTTCGACGCCATCTGCCATGACAAAGGGGTGGCCAGCCCGGAAGCGGAAGCGGTTTTCGGGCGCGTGGACCGAGCCTTTCAGCGGTTGTTGGACGGCTTGGCGGGGAGCGGGTCGGTGGTGGTGGCCACCGCCGACCACGGCTTCATCGATACCGCACCGTCGCGGATGGTCCATCTGGACGACCACCCCGAGTTGGCCGATTGCCTCAGCCTGCCCCTCTGCGGCGAGCCCCGGGCGGCCTACGCCTACCTGCGTCCGGGGATGGAGGCGCGGTTCGATACCTACGTGGCGGAGCGGCTGGCGGGGCAATGTGCCGCCTACCCATCCGAGCAGTTGGTGGACGCCGGCTGGTTCGGTCCCGCGCCGGAGCACCCGATGTTCCGCCACCGCATCGGGGACCGTATCCTGCTGCCGGCCGACGGCTGGGTGATCAAGGACGCCGTATTGGGGGAGCGCCTCTTCCGCCAGGTCGGCGTCCACGGCGGGGCTTCGGCCGATGAGCAGCAAGTCCCGGTGGTGCTGGCGGCACCGTGATACGCTGGCGCGGTCCATACTCCTATGTATCCCATGAACGAATGGCTCTATACCGCCGAAGGCGGATTTGAAGCGGCGCGCCGCAACGGCCGGGGTCTGCACGGCCACTCCTTCGCAGTGCGCGTGCGCGCCGACAACCATCCGCCGGCCGGGGATCACGAGACCCTGTCCGCCACCCTGACGCAGTGCTTGGCGCCGCTGGACTACGCTTTGGTCAACGACGTGGTGGAAACGGGCGCCGATCCGGACTTGGCGTGTTGGATCCACGGGCGCTTGGCCGAGGCCGCTGTGCCTGTGCGGCGGGTGGCCTTGCGCAGCGCGCCCGACCGGGGGGTGGTGCTGGAGGCGGGGGCGTGGCGGGCGTGGCGTCGTTTTCGCTTCGAGGCGGCCCACCGCCTGCCCCACGTCCCCGCCGGCCACCCGTGCGGGCGGATGCACGGCCACGGCTTTGAGGTGATCTTGGAAGCGGAGGCGGCTGCCGGGGAAGCGGCAGGGGAGGCGGCTTGGGCGCGCGCCGAGGCGGCGGCGCGGGCGTGGCGGCCGCTGCAAGAGCAATTACACCACCACTGCCTGAATGACTTCCTGGAGAACCCCACCAGCGAGATGCTGGCCGCCTGGATCTGGGCACGGCTGGAGCCGGAGGCGCCGGGGTTGGCGCGGGTCCGTGTCCACGAGACAGAACACTCCGGCTGCGTCTTCGACGGACGGCGCTACGCCATCTGGAAGGCGCAGCGCTTCGAGGCGGCCACCCGGCTGCGGGACGTTGCGGCTGGTTCCGCCGGCGGCGACCGGCGGGACCGGCTCCACGGCCACGGCTACCGGCTGCGCCTCCACCTGGTGAAGGATCTGGATGCGGTCCTCGGCTGGACCGTGGACTACGGCGATGTGAAGCGCGCTTTCGAGCCTGTGCTCCGCCGCCTGGACCACTACCCGCTGTACGAGATCGACGGCCTGGAGGACGGCGCCGTCGCGACGCTGGGCCGCTGGATCGTGGCGCGAACGCTGCCCCAACTACCGTGGCTCTCCCGCGTCGATCTTTACGAGCGGCCGGGCTGCGGCGTGATCTGTGCACCGGAGGAGCGCGGCGGGCCATGACCTACGCGGTCCACAGCCTCTTCTACACCCTCCAGGGGGAGGGGGCGTGCAGTGGCCGTCCGGCGGTCTTTCTGCGTTTCGCCGGTTGCAACCTGTGGAGCGGCCGGGAGCGCGACCGGGCCGCAGCCATCTGCCGCTTTTGCGACACGGAGTTCGTCGG
>SKYL01000347.1 GCA_007127935.1 Halorhodospira sp.
ACGTCCGGAGTGGAGGATGCGGGGGCTGTGACTCAGCGCCTCTTCTTCGGTGTAGCCGGTGATCTCGGTGAAGGCGCGGTTGACGGCGACGATCCGCTCCTCCCGGTCGGTGATCATTACACCCTCGCTGGTGCCTTCCAGCACCGCCCCGGCCAGTTGCAACTCCTCCTGACTGCGCTTGTAGAGCGTCATGTCGAAGGCCATGCCCACGGCCACCGGCTCCCCTTCCCAGTGGACGCAATGCACGATGAATTGGGTCGGGGTCTCGGTGCCGACGGCGGTCACGGCGCGGGCGGCGATCTCCGCCGCTTCCTTGGAGTCTGGCCCCTCCTGGAAGGCGAGTTGGACGACCTGCCGGATCAGGGGTTGGTGACTGGGGGCGAAGAAGGATTCAGGGCTCTTGCGGGGAATCTCCTCGGCGGGGTAACCCCACGCCGCTTCCAGGTGCCGGTTCCAATGGCGGATCCGGCCCCGGGCGTCGCAGACAATGACCGCCGCCGGCAGCCGGTCCAAGATCGTGCGGGAGAGTGCGTTGTCGGGCAGCAAGGGCTCACCCTCCATAGTAAGTTTTCGCCGCCGTCGCGGCACCGGCCTCCTCGCATCATACAAAGGAACCTGGACCTTGTCGAAACCGTGGGTGGCCCCGGATAATCGTCGCTGAAACCCTCACGGCCGTTACGGCCAAAGGATGCGGCATGGCGAAGCTCACGTTCCTCGGCGCGGTGGGGGAGGTCACCGGTTCCCGCTACTTGGTCGAGTCCGACGCCGGGAAGGTGTTGCTGGAGTGCGGCCTGGTTCAGGGCGGGGCCCAGGCGGAGCGCCGTAACCACCTCTCTCTAAAGCAGTTGGCCCGCACCGTTGACGCGGTGGTCCTCTCCCACGCCCACCTCGATCACTCCGGGCTGATCCCGAAGCTGGTCCGCGACGGCTACCGGGGGCCGGTCCACTGCACCGAGGGGACCGCCGAACTGCTGGCCATCATGTGGCGTGATGCGGCCCACGTCATGGCCCGGGATATCGAGTGGGAGAACAAGTGGCGGGAGCGGGCGGGCCGGCCACTGGTGGAGCCGGTCTACGATATCGACGATGCCGAGCGGGCATTGACCCTCCGCCGTCCGGCGAACTACGGCGAGCCGGTGGTGGTGAACGACGACCTCACCGTCGTCTTCCGGGACGCCGGCCACATCCTCGGTTCGGCCATCGTGGAGATGACCGTCCGGGCGGCCCGCCGCTCCCGCGTGGTCTTTTCCGGCGATTTGGGCAACCCCGATTCGGTCCTGATGAAGGCGCCCGAGGCGGTGGAGTCGGCCGACGTGGTGTTGATGGAAAGCACCTACGGCAACCGTGACCACCGCCCGCTGGGCGAGACGTTGGAAGAGTTGGCGGGGATTCTGAAGGAGGCCCACCAGGGGGGCGGCAATGTGCTGATCCCCGCCTTCGCCGTGGGGCGCACCCAGGAGATCCTCTTCCACCTGGCGATGCTCCACCAGGAGGGGCGGCTGCCCCAGCGGTATATCTTCCTCGACAGCCCCATGGCCATCGGCGTCACCGAGCTGTACCACCGCTGCCGGGAGCTGCTGAACCCGGAGGACTTGGCGCGGCTGCCCCACGGTGGCAAGGGCGACCCGATGAAGCTGCTGCCGGGGTTGCAGCTCTCCCGCAGCGCCGAGGAGTCCATGGCCATCAACCGGGTGGCCGGCGGGGCGATCATCATCGCCGGCAGCGGGATGTGTACCGGCGGACGCATCCGCCACCACCTCAAGTACAACCTGTGGCGGCCCAACACCCACGTGATCATCGCCGGTTTCCAGGCCCGGGGGACGTTGGGGCGGAAGCTGGTGGACGGCGTCAAGAAGGTCAAACTGCTGGGCGTGGAGGTGGCGGTGAAGGCCACCGTCCACACCCTGGGCGGCCTGTCGGCCCACGCCGGTCAGTCGCAACTGGTGGCGTGGGCCGCACGCTTCCGCAACCACCCCCGTTTCTACCTGGTCCACGGCGAGCCGGAGGCCCAGGAAGAACTGCGGGAGACGCTACGCCGGGACCTGGAGGCGGAGGTGGAGATCCCGAGGCCCGGTGATACGGTGGAACTGGGATAAGCGGCTGCGCCTAGCGCAAGTACGCGCGCTCTATCACCGGTGGGTCGAGCGGAACGTCGCGCTGGCCGGCGCGCATGCCGGTCTCCACCGCGGCGATGGCGTCCACCACCTCCATGCCCTCCACCACCCGGGCGAAGACCGCGTAGCCGTAGTCCCGCACCCCGTGGTCGAGGGCCACGTTGTGCTCCAGGTTGATAAAGAACTGCGAGGTGGCGCTGTCCACCACCTGGGTGCGGGCCATGGAGAGGGTGCCGCGCTCGTTCTTCAGGCCGTTGTCGGCCTCGTTCTCGATGGGCGCGCGGGTCTGCTTGCGTTGCAGGTTGGCGGTGAGCCCGCCGCCCTGGATGACGAAGCCGGGGATTATGCGGTGGAAGACCGTCCCTTCGTAGAAGCCGTCGTTGACGTACATCAAGAAGTTGTTGACGGTGATCGGCGCCTCTTCCTGGAACAGCTCCACCACGATCTCACCGTGGTTGGTCTCCAACACCACCTGGGGGCGCTCGGCGGCCCGTGCTTCCCCGGCGGACAGCGTACCGCTCGCGCTCACCATCAAGACCCCCGCCCAAGCCAACGCCTTCAGCCCAGAAAACTTCCGATTCATCACCGGTCACTCCCGTATCACTTGTTCGATGCGGGGATATCCTACCTGTGCCGGACGGTGGAGGACAGCCGGTGCGTGGACTGCCACGCCCCTTCGGGGCTCGCAGTGACGGGATAATAGGGCCGCCCTCGCAATGGCGACATGGCTGTCATTGCGAGGAGCGGAGCGACGTGGCGATCTACACCAGCCGCCGGCTCTCCCCCAGTGCGCGGGCGGTGGCCACCCGCAACCCGGAGGGATAGACCTCCTGCGCCTGAAGGCACGCCGCATTGGCCGCGGCGAGGACACCACCGGCGTCGGCGCTGCCGGGGAAGACCGGCACCAGCCCGACGCTGGCGCTCACCGAGTAATCCCGGAGGCCGTGGCGAAAACTCCGCCCCGCCAGCGCGTTGCGCAGGGAGCGGCCGAAGCGGATGCCTTCCAGCAGCGGCGTATCCTCCATCAACACCGCAAACTCGTCGCTCCCCATCCACGCCACGCTGTCGCCGGGCCGGGCGCGGCGGCGCAGCCATGAGGCGATCTCGCCGAGCACGTTGTCGCCGGCGCGCCGTCCGCCGTACTCGTTGACTTGGCGGAAGTCCTCCAGATCGAGGTAGCAGACAATATGCTCAACCCCCCAGCGGTGCGCCGAATCGACCATCCGTTGCAGGCGTTCCAATGCCTCATGGCGGTCGAGGAGGGCGGCCAGCGGGTGGGGCGCGCTCTCGGGAATGGACTCCAATAGCCCGCTCTGTGCAAAGTGGTGTTCCATAATGGCCATCCTCATTCGTGGTGTAGTGCGACCGACCCTTGCCTGTTCGGTCGGATGGTTTTGCGGTAGCAGTCCATCATGCGGATCAACACCGACAGGTTGTCGATCTGTAGCTTGTCGCGGATGCGCCGCCTCCTTGCCTCCACAGTGGAGATGCTGATGCCCAACTGGTCGGCGATGACCTTGTTGAAGCGCCCCTCCACCAGGGCGTCCAGCACCGCCCGCTCTCCTTCGTTGAGTCGCCGGATGCGGCGCTCGATCTCCCGGCGCGTGGCCCACTCGCGCCGTCGCCGGGCGTCCTCGTCCAGGGCTTTGCGGACCCAGCCCACCAGTTCGGCGCTCTTGAACGGCTTGCAAACGAACTCCAGCGCGCCGTCCTTCATCGCCCGGACGGCCATGGGCACATCTCCGTGGCCGGTCATGATGATCACCGGCAGAGAAGCGCCTCTTTCGCGGATCTGTTGCTGTACATCGAGACCGCTCAACTCCGGCATACGCACATCGATCAGCACGCAGCCGGCGGTGTCGGGGCTGAGTTGAGCGAGGAAGCTCTTGGCGTCCCCAAAGGCCTGGACGGTAAGGCCGTGGGCTCGCAGCAATTCCGTCACCGAACCCCGGACGGCGGGGTCGTCGTCCACCAGATAGACCGTGCCTTGATTGTCGGGCGCTTCCATGATCATCGTGCTGGGCTCCAGGCCGGTGCGTAGGAACGCTGCCGTGCCAGCATAGGAAAAGGGCGGCATGGGTTTGAATCCGGTACTTCCCATGCCGGAAAGGGATCGTCCTTACCGGGGGGTGTCTCCGCCGGCGGCAGCGGGGTCGTGTGGCATTGCGGCATGTCGCTACTCCTCGTCTCCGGGCGGGCGGGGTGGCTCGGTGTAGGGGCGATGAGCCGGCAGCCGGAAGTGGAAAGCCGCGCCTCCCTCCGGCGCCCTCTCCTGCCAGAGTGCTCCGCCGTGGCTCTCGACGATGGAGATGCAGATGGGCAGGCCGAGGCCGAGGCCGTCGGCCTTGGTGGTAAAGAAAGGGGCGAGAATGCGTTCGTTAAGGTCTTCGGCGACACCGGGGCCGGTGTCGCGTACAGTGAAGATCACGTCGCCATCTTCGGCGCGTATCGCCAGGATTACCCGGCGGTCGGACGGGTGGGTCTGTTGGATGGCGTCCACCGCGTTGCAGACCAAGTTGAGGACGACTTGCTGGATCTGCACTGGGTCGACTTCCAATTCAGGCAGGTCACCCGGTGTTTCGAAAAAGAGTTCCACTCCGGCGCGGGCGGCATCCATGGTCATCAGATCATCGATCTCCGCCAGGAGTTGTTGGACGGTGACCCGTTTGCGCCGGTCGCTCTCCTTGCGGGCGAACTGCCGGACCCGGGCCACGATCTGGCCGGCCCGTTCGCTCTGGACCACGATCTGCTCCAGGGTCTTGGTCAACGCTTCCGAATCGGCTGCGCCGCCGCGCATCCGCTCCAGGGCCGCCCCCGCGTAGGTGGTGATGGCGGTGAGGGGTTGGTTCAGCTCGTGGGCGAGGCCGGAGGCGAGTCCGCCCAGGAGGTTGAGCCGGTCGACGTGGGCCAGCGCCTCGCGGTGGAGACGGGTCTGCTCGGTGTACTCCTCGCGGTAGAGATAGAGCCGCAGCAATTCCGCCAGGGACTCGATGAGGCCGATCTCGTCCCGCTCCAAGGGGCGCTCCTGCTCGTCCAGGGCCAGCGGCCGGTGGAAGATCTCGATGGCCCCCCGGGTCCCCAGCGGGGTCTCGATCTTGATGCTGTGCAGAAAGCCTTGCTCCACGAAGCCCGGTGCCCGGTACTCGGTATCGTCGATGCGGATACGGGCGCTGACCGCATCGGGGTTGTGGAGGCAGCCCGGCACCAGAATGGTGAAGCGCTCCAGGGTCTCCCGGCGGTCATTCCCGGTCTGGTGGAGCAGGAAGGCGGCGCGGTGGAGCAGGGTTAGCGCATGGATACGCCGCTCCTGTTCACGGGCCCGCGCCTCGGCGGCCTGTTGCTCCCGGATGCGGGGGGAGATGTCGCGCTGGAAGCTGATGTAGTGCGTCACGCAACCGTCATCATTGCGGATGCCACGGATGCTCCACTCCAAATAGAACTCGCTGCCGTCCCTCCGGTAGTTGACGGTGGTGCCGACGAAATCCTCCCCCCGGGCGAGTTGTTCACGCAGCCGGCGCAAGACCGCCGGATCGGTGCCCGGCCCCTGGAGGATGCGCGGGGTGGAACCGACGATCTCCTCGGCCCGGTAGCCGGTGAGCCGTTCAAAGGCGTCGTTGATGAAGACTATGGTGGGACCCGGCGGGTCCAGTTGAGCGTTGGTGATCATCACCGCGTCCCGGCATTGGCGCAGCGCTTTATGGAAGAAGGCCGGTTCCAGGCCGCTGTTCACCACCGCAGGGGACGCCACGGCGCTACCCCCGTGCAGCGCCCCGCCGTTCGTGTTCGGCGGGGAGCGGGGGCACCTCCGGGATGAGGCCGCCGCGCACGCCCATGCGCACCAAGTCCGGATAACACTGGGCGCCCAGCTTGCGTTGCAGACGGGTTCGATGCACCTCTACGGTCTTGGGGCTGATGCCCAGGCGGATCGCCACCTCCTGGTTGGAACCGCCCTCCACCACCGCGGTCAGAACCTCCCGTTCCCGCGGCGTGAGCATCGCCAAGCGGTGCTTGAGACGCCGCCGGGCCAGGGCTTCGGCGGCGCGTTTTTCATCGTGGTGTAGGGCGCGGTGGACGCAGTCCAGTAGCTGCTGGTCGTTCAGCGGTCGCAGGAGGAAGTCGAAGGCGCCCCGGCGCATGATCTCCACCGCCGAGCGGACGTTCAGGTCCGTGCCGCCGATGACCACCAGGGCCAGGGGCGCATCCGGTGCCCAGGGGATCGGCGGACCGTCGCCGGCGCCAATGCCTTCCTCCACGGTCTCGACGGCCATCAGTACGCAGCCGGGCCGTTCCGCCGGGTGAGCGTGAAGGACCTCGTCCAGATCCCACCGTTCCTCCACCGGAAGCTCCACGGAGTGCAACAGTGCGGCGATTCGCTGTCGTTCCTCGCTCTCCATGGCCACCAGGTAGACTACTGGGCCGGTCGGCGACTGCATGCGGTACCCCCCTGAAATAGGTAGAGACAAGTGATCCCCTCCGGCTATTACGTATAGCACCGGTGGGTGTGGGTTTCCGGGGATAAAATCGGAAAAATGCGGATAATCAATAAAAAAGTTTTTCGGGTGTAAAGAAGATTTGCCAATTTTTTGCTTTATGTGTGGTGCGGCACGGTAGACGTGTTTCTGTTGAACTCAAGTTCCAGATCGACGGTCCCCTCATCGCTCGGCGTGGTGCGGAACCCGAACCGCTTGGCCAGCCGGAGCATCGAGTCGTTCTCCCGCAGGGTCTGGCCCACCAGGTGCCGGATGCCGCGGCGGCGGCAGTAGTCGATGAGCTTGTCCATCAGGGCGTGGCCGATGCCCCGGCCGTGGAGATCGGAGCGGACGATGATGGCGAACTCCGCCTCCACGTTGTCGGCGTCGGAGACGGCCCGGGACACGCCCCACGTCTCCTCCCGCCCTTCCTCGTTCCGGCCCACGGCGATGAACGCCATCTCGCGGTCGTAGTCGATCTGGGTGAAGCGCGCCAGGGTGGTGTGCGACATGGTGGTGACGGCGCGGAAGAAGCGGTAGTAAAGATCCCGGGGGGTGACCCGGCCGAGGAAGTCGTGGTGGTTCGGCTCGTCTTCCGGCTTGATGGGCCGCAGCACGATCTCCCGGCCGTCGTTGAGGGTGACGGAGGCCTCCTCGCTCT
>SKYL01000319.1 GCA_007127935.1 Halorhodospira sp.
ACGGCAAGGGCGCGTGGCTCTACGACAGCGACAGCCAGGCCTACCTGGATGCGCTGGCGGGGATCGCCGTCTGCAACCTGGGCCACGCCCACCCGGAGATCGCCGAGGCGCTGGCCGACCAGGCGCGCAAGCTGCTCCACGTCTCCAACCTCTACCACATCCCGGTCCAAGAGCGGCTCGCGGAACGGCTCTGCGCCGCCACCAGGATGGAGGCGGCCTTCTTCTGCAACTCCGGGGCCGAGGCCAACGAGGCGGCCATCAAGGTCGCCCGCCGACACGGCCACGACCGGGGGCTCGCCGAGCCGGCGGTGGTGGTGACCGACGGCGCCTTCCACGGCCGCACCCTGGGCGCCCTGGCCGCCACCGGCAACCCCAAGGCCCGGGAAGGCTTCGCCCCGCTGCCCGGCGGCTTTGTGCGGGTCCCATACGGAGACGCCGGCGCCGTGGCCGCCGCCGGCGACCGGGCCGAGGTGGCGGCGGTGCTGGTGGAGCCGATCCAGGGCGAGGGCGGCGTGGTGGTACCCCCGGAGGGTTGGCTGCGCGAACTCCGCACCCTCTGCGACCAGCGGGGCTGGCTGCTGATGCTCGACGAGATCCAGACCGGCATCGGCCGCACCGGCAAGCTGCTGGCCTGTCACCATGAAGGGGTGACGCCCGACGTGCTCACCCTGGCCAAGGGCCTCGGCAACGGCGTGCCCATCGGCGCCTGCCTGGTCCGCGGACCCGCCGCCGGTGTCCTCGGACCCGGCAGCCACGGCACCACCTTCGGCGGCAACCCCTTGGCCGCCCGTGCCGCCCTCACCGTCCTCGACATCGTGGAGCGGGACGGCGTGGCGGACCGCGCCGCCCGGCTCGGCGAGCGGCTCACGGCGGGCCTGCGCGCCGCGTTGGACGGCGCCATCGGGGCCGACCCCGGCGTCGTCGAGATCCGCGGACGCGGAATGATGGTCGGCATCGAACTGACCATCGACGCCACCCCCTTGGTGCGGCTGGCGCTGCAACAGGGGCTGCTGATCAACGTCACCGCCGGCAACGTGGTCCGCCTGCTGCCGCCGCTGATCCTCACCGACGGCGAGGCCGACCGCATCGCCGTCGACGTCGCCGCCCTTATTCGCCGCCACTTGGCCGCCGCCCCGGTTTGACGCCATGGAACTTCGTGAGAAGGCGGGACAGACCCCTCGGAGGAACGAACCGTGCGCCACTTTCTGACCCTGAACGACCTCACCGCCGAAGAGCTGGAGAGCCTGCTCAAACGCGCCACCGAGCTCAAGCGCATCCGCGCCCGAGGCGAATTTCATCAGCCGCTGCGGGGGCGCGTGCTGGGCATGGTCTTCGAGAAGTCGTCCACCCGGACCCGGGTGGCCTTCGAGGCCGGCATCGCCCAAATGGGCGGCCACGCCATCTTCCTCTCACCCCGGGATACGCAACTGGGCCGTGGCGAACCGGTGGAGGACACGGCGCGGGTGCTGTCGCGCATGGTCGACCTGATCATGGTGCGCACCTTCAGCCACGAGACCCTGGAGTGTTTCGCGGACCACTCCAGGGTACCGGTGATCAACGGCCTCTCCGATCGCTTCCACCCGTGTCAGTTGCTGGCCGACCTCCAGACCTTCCAGGAGCATCGGGGGCCGATCCGGGGCCGCGCGGTGGCGTGGATCGGCGACGGCAACAACATGTGCCACTCGTGGATCAACGCGGCCCGCATATTGGGCTTCCGTTTGCACGTTGCCACCCCGCCGGGCTACCGCCCAGACCCCGACCTGGTGGCCACCGCCGGACAGGCGGTGACGCTTCACGACGACCCGATGGAGGCCGCCGCTGGCGCCGACCTGATCACCACCGACGTCTGGGCGAGCATGGGTCAGGAGGAAGAGCAGAAGACCCGCATGGAGGCATTTGCCGGCTTTTGCGTCACCCCGGCCATGATGAAGGCCGCCGGCCCCGACTCGCTTTTCATGCACTGCCTTCCCGCCCACCGCGGCGAAGAAGTGGAGGCCACCGTCATCGATGGGCCGCAAAGTGTGGTCTGGGACGAGGCGGAGAATCGGTTGCACGCCCATAAGGCGCTGATGGAGTGGCTCATCACCGGCTGAAGCCGGGGAGGACCGTCACCGGCGACGCTTCACGGCGAGCATCGCCTGATCGGCCCGGCGGAAGAGGTCGCTGGGCTCATCCTCCGGCCCCAAGGCCGCCACCCCCACTGTGAGACTGAGCCGAACCCGGATGCCGTCATCGAGGGCCACCTCGGTGTCCGCCACCCGCCGGCCCAGGCGTTCCGCCACGGCGGCGGCCGCGTCCACGCCGGTGTGGCGCAGGAGGACCACGAACTCGTCCCCGGCATAGCGGAAGACCAGATCACTGCTCCGCTCCGCACTCTTCAGACGCCGCGCCACCGCCACCAGCAACCGGTCACCGGCCAGATGGCCGTGATGGTCGTTCACCGCCTTGAAGCGGTCAACGTCGGCCACCAGGAGAGAAAGCGGGACCCCCTGACGGCGGGCCAGGGCGATCTCGGCCGGCAGTTGTTCCTCCAGGGCGGCGCGGTTCGGCAGGCCGGTCAACGGATCATGCCGCCCCATCTCCACCGCGCGCCGGTAACGGAGGGCGTTGGCCACCGGGTGGACCAGCAGCGCGACCAAAGCCGGCAGCACGTCGGCCGACCCCGACTCGAACGGCCGGCGGCGAAACAGGGTCAGCTCCACCGCCGATTCCCCCGGCACGGCGAGCACCGTATCAAGACGGTGTTCCCCTCGCTCACCCACCTCGATCCCGCTGTCCAAGCCGCCGAGCCGAAGGCCGTCGTGGGGCAGGTAGCGGCGGCCCTGGTGGTGAAACCGCTGGACCACCTCGCACAAATCCAGAGAGCCGTGGAGCGCCCTCAAAAAGTCGATCACGGCGGCCCCGCCAGGGGCGGAACAGGCGGCGCGGGGACGCCCCCACGCCGGCGGCCACCGGTCGTCGGACGCCGTCACCGCCATCTCTAGGTATTCGGCATGCATCATCATGGCTGTCGACCGTTCTCGCTGTGGACCCGGGAGCCGCAAAAGTCACTCCCGTGGGCTTCTATCCGGTTATCGGCAGGAGGACGGATTTCGACAGCGGGAGTGGGGCTCCGACGAAGCGCATCCCGAGAATGGCGCTGCCCCCGCCAGATTCGCGACCGGTCCCGACCGGATCGACGTAACCCGGCTTGTAAGAAACGGTTGACACTTCGACCCAACGGCAGCACCCTTGATTATTCGCGTAAAAAGGACATGCGTCACTTTTTTGGCGTATACCTCCTTCCGAAAAGCGGAATACGGAGATCCATCCAACAGGGACTGCAATAACGTGACATCAGCAAGTTACAAAACCCTCCCCCCGGTTCCAACCACCCCCCGTGTAGCGCCGTTCCCCACGATATACCCATGTTATACGTATGGATAATTATGTATACTCGGGCACAATCGGGTAAGGGACTTCCTACATCGTCATCGCAACGCCGATCATGGTGGAGCGCCGTGGCCACGCCCGGCGCCGTGAACAAGAAAGGGAGCGTGTATGGATACCTTCGATCACTTCAACTTCGATGCGTGGGCCGCCCTGGCACGCAACGATCCCAACGAGTTTGAACGCCGCCGCGCCGCCGTCCTGGAAGAGATGGTCCGGAGCGGCACCACCAATCCACGCCGTCTGCGCGGCTGCCTCTTTCGCCTGGAGATGGAACGGCGCCGCAACCCCAATCCAGCTGACGCCTGCCACCGGGCCGCCGAATTGATGGAAGAGGCGGTACACCGGTTGCGCCGGATGGCCCGGGAAGCCGCCGATGCCGTCCACCCCCGGCATCAACCACCCGCACACGGCGCCGGGGACCCCGCCGCCGAGTGGCCGCCCCACGCGCCGAAGCCGGACGACCCACTACGCGTCATCCCCTTCCCGTTCAAGCGGAGTGAACGATCATGACCCCAAAGCTCACCATCCGAACCACATTAACGGCAATGATCGTTGTCCTCGCCCTCTCTCTGATCGCCTCTCTCGGCTATTTGGCTTGGTCCGTCCAGGGCGCCCAGTGGCGAGAGGCGCGGCTGCTGGACCAGGCCAACACCCTGGCCGACCATATCCTCACGGCCGCGTTGCACCAGGCCCGGGAGCGGGGCGCAGCCAACACCGCCCTCGGTCAGGTTGGGACCGGCGGCATCCCCGCGGCCGCAGTGCTCCGCAACATCGAGGCGGCCCGCCGGGACAGCATTGAAGAGATGGAGGAGGCGCTCGCACTGGCCCGCGCCTTGGAGCGCCGGGGACTGGGTGGGGGCAGGATGACCCGCCAACTCGATCTCGCGGAACAGGCGTGGAGCGACCTGCAGGCCGCCCGCCAACGGGTGGATGAGAGCGTTCGGGGCGGCACCTTGCGTATCGACGGGGCCGAGTGGGTACGAACCGCCACCGCCGCCATCGACGCCGCCGCCGACCTGCGGATGGCCGCCTTCGGCGCGGCCGGTCATATTTACGCGGCGCGTTTCAATAACACCGAGATCAAGCAGGCCTTGTGGCTGGCGGGCGAGTACGCGGGCCGGGAACGGGCGCTCTGGGGCGGCGTGATCGCCCGCGGCGAACCGTTGACCGCGGAGGAGGCGGCGCGGCTGGCCCGCTTCCAGAGCATCGTTGATCTTCAACTGAATTTCGTACGGCGGGTGGTCTCGCCCATTTACCTGGACCCCGACCACCACCATGCCCCTTTCCTGGAGCCGTACCGCCGGGCCTGGGGGGACGTGGAGCGGATCTTCCTGGGCAGCTATGCGGAACTACGCACGCGCCTGGAGGCGGCCGGCGCCCGGGGTGAGCCCTACCCGGTGGACGGCGCCGAGTGGTTCCGCCGCTCCACCGAGGCCATCGACACCCTGCTGATGGTCAACGAGGTCATCAGCGACGACGCCCGGGCCCACGCCGATGTGGCGGCGGGGGAGGCCCGCTTCGGGCTGGCGACCAGCGGTCTGTTGCTGGCGGTGGGGCTCCTGGTGGGCGCCGCCGCGGTCTGGGTGGTACTGCGCACCGTGGGCCGCATCCGGCAGCTGCAGACGGCCATCTCTGAGGCCACCGCCCAAAACGATTTGACGGTGCGCGTCGCCCTCAGCGGCCGCGACGAGCTGGGCGAAACCGGCTCCGCCTTCAACCGGATGCTAGGGGAGTTCGAACGGCTGCTCCACTTGGTCAACGACTCCACCCAGCGCCTGGCGTCCTCGGCCGAGGAACTCTCCGCCTGCGCCAACCAGTCCCGTGAATCCATCGGGCGCCAGCATGAGGAGACCGATCAGATCGCCACGGCCATGACCGAGATGGCTCAGACCGTCGAAGAGGTGGCGGGCAACGCGGCGCGCACCGCCGACGCCGGCCGCGAGGCCAGCTCCGCCGCCGAAGACGGGCAGCAGGTGGTGAACGAGGCCGTGTCGGTGATCGAATCGCTGGCGGCGGAAGTCAAGGAGTCGGCGGACCGCATTCTCGCCCTGGAACAGGACAGCGAGTCAGCCACCGTGGTGCTCCAGGTGATCCAGGACATCACGGAACAGACCAATCTCCTGGCCCTCAACGCCGCCATCGAGGCGGCCCGGGCCGGCGAGCAAGGGCGCGGCTTCGCGGTGGTGGCCGAGGAGGTGCGCACCCTCTCCACCCGGACCCAGGAGTCGGCCCACCAGATTCAAGAGACGATCCAGAAGCTTCAGGACGGCGCCCGCGCCGCCGCCGAGCGGATGGAGGCGGGCCGCGAACGTGCCGAGGAGACCGTGCGCCAAGCGGAGAGGACCGGCGCGCAACTGGCGGCCATTACCAACGCCATCGCCACCATCGGCGACATGACCGATCAGATCGCCACCGCCGCCGAGGAGCAGAGCGCGGTGGCCGATGAGATGAATCGCAACGTCACCCGCATCGCGGAACTGTCACGGGAGACCAGCGCCGGCGCCCAGCAGACCGCCGCCACCGGAGATGAGTTGGCGCGGCTGGCAGTCGATCTGCAGCAGACCGTCTCCCGCTTCCGGGTCGGCACGGTGGTATGATCGATTTGGACAAAACAAAGAGCATGCGCCACAAGGAGCCCTTGCGTTGTTGACCGGCGTCACCACTTGGTTTCGGGAGATCGTCCGGCGGGTGGCCGGGGACCTTACCTCCCACGAGGTGCGTGACCTGCTGCTCTGCCGCCACCATAACCCCCTGGTCCAACGCCGCCGGGCGGTGCTCATCGCCTCCCGGGTACGGCTGGTGGCGGCGGTCTTTGCCATCCTTACACCGCTATGGATCATCATCGACCTGGCAGTTTTTCCGTGGCCACTCTGGGGGTGGCTGGCTGTACTGCGCCTCGCCGCCACCGCCGCGTTCGTTGCCGTGGCCCTCGGTTTCTCCCGGGTAGAGCGGATGGGCGGGGCCTACCGCGCCCTCGCTTCACTGCTGCTGATCCCGACGCTCTTCTTCGTCATTAGCCACCCGCTGTTGGCGCAACACGACCTCACCGGCGTCGCCGCCATGGTGGCCGTGGGCTACGCCTTCCTCTCCTTCGTTATGGTCGCCGGGCTAAGCGTCTTCCCCATCACCCTGCTGGAGGGAGTGGTCTTCGGCACACCGATGATCCTTGCCCAAGTCGGGACCAGCTTCACCGGCAATACCATCCTCGGCGGCACCGCCCTCCTCGGTGCACTGTGGCTGCTGGCGCTGTTGCTGTTGGTGGCGATCCTGGCCGCCATGAGCCAACTGCACTTCATGATGGCGCTGGTCAACCAAGCCTCCCACGACGGCCTCACCGGCACCTTCACCCGCCGGGTCGGCGAGGAACTGCTGGAGCGGCAGTTCCAGCACGCTCTACGCAGCGGCGCACCCCTCTCCGTGGCCTTCATCGACCTGGACAATTTCAAGTCCATCAACGACCTCTACAGCCACGAACACGGTGATGCGGTCCTGGCCACGACCGCCGAAGCGCTGCACAAGGCGATGCGGACCGAAGACATTCTCGTCCGCTGGGGCGGAGAGGAGTTTTTGATCGTCATGCCCGGCACGGACTGCCGTGGGGCCGCGGCGGCTCTGGAACGGTGCCGCCAGGCCGGCCTCGGAGTCCGGCCGGACGACTCTCCGGTCACCGCCAGTATCGGCATTGCCGAACGCCTGCGGGACGGCATCGAGTCGTGGCCCGAACTGGCCGCCGCCGCCGATCGGCGCATGTACTTGGCCAAGCGCGGTGGCAAGGATCGCATCGTCTGCTGCGACCATGAACA
>SKYL01000189.1 GCA_007127935.1 Halorhodospira sp.
CAGTACGCCCCAGCCCAATGACCGCCACCCGGAGTGGCCGACCTTCTTCTGTGAGCAACGTCTCCGCCACCAGTTGCGCTTGGCCGCCGGCCGGGGCGGGAATGCGCTGGCGGAGCCGGGGGAACGATTGGCCGAAGGGATCGGAGCGCTTTTTACGAACTACCGGCCGGCGCCGTCGCTGTTGCACGGGGATCTATGGGGCGGCAATGCCGCCTTTTTGGCCGGGGATGAACCGGTGGTCTACGACCCGGCCACCTACTACGGTGACCGCGAGACCGATCTGGCGATGACGGAGCTGTTCGGCGGCTTCCACCCCGTCTTTTACGACGCCTACCGCGCGGCGTGGCCGCTGGACCCGGGATATGCGGTGCGCCGGGATCTCTATCAGCTTTACCACATCCTGAATCACTACGTGCTCTTCGGTGGCGGCTATCTGCGCCAGGCCCGCGGCTTGATGGAGCGTCTATTGGTCGAGTTAGGCGGGCGGCCCCGGTAGCCACCGGCGGCTTACCGCAAGAGCCATCCGCAACACCCAGTCCCGCCGCGCGCCCCGCGCCGACCAACGCGCCCAGCGGCGGACTTGGCGGCGGGAGATCTTGACCTGGTCGGGGTGCTGGAAGCCCGGACGCCGATGAATCCGGCGCAGGGTGGCGTAGGCCATGGTGACCGCCCAGGCGCAGAACCGGCGAATCCCCGCCTCCCGACGGGGGACGGCCAGGATGTAGTCGCGGGCGCTGTCCAGACGTTCCACGGCCAAACCGACGCACTGGCGCATGCCGGACCGGAACGCGGGGTCGGCGTGCCACGCCTCTCCTTCCTCCAGTTTGTAGCCGGCCGCCTCGAAGAGATCGCGGGGCAGCCAGCAGACACCCCGTACCCGGTCGGTCCAGACGTCTTTGAGGATGTTGGTGGCCTGGAGCCCCAGGCCGAAGTCCCGCCCCTGCCGCATCAACTCTGGGCGGCGCTCCTCCATCTCCGGGATCTCCATACAGAAGAGATCGGTAAGCATCTCGCCCACCACGCCGGCCACCCGGTAGCAGTAATCATCAAAGGCGGCACGGTTGGGCAGCCCCGTGGGCGAGCGGATCTGCTGGAAGCGCGCCATGCCCTCGCCCATGACCGTCAAGCAGCGGCTGACCGCGTCGCGGTGCGCTTGCGGCAGGCCGTGGGTGACCGCCGCCACGCGGGGCAGGGCGGCTACCAGGTCGCGTTCGGCCACCGGGGCGTAGTCGATCACCGCCGCTTCCATCTTCCGCGCCGCCGGCGCTCCGGGCTCGTCCCCCGCGACCACCCGGGTGAGGGCCAGAAACAACTCCTTGTTTTCCTCCGGCTCCAGGGATGAGTGATCTTCCAGGGTGTCGGCGATGCGGAACAGAAGGTAGGCGTTGGTGACCGTATCCCGCAGACTGGCGGGCAGTTCCGGTATGGTCAGGGCGAAGGTACGGGAGACGCCGGGTAGCAGGGTCTCCTGGTATGCGCGGTGGATGACCCAATCGTAGTGCGGGTCCGAAGGGGCCTTCGTCTTCTTCGCCTTTGGCATGGTGCTCCGTGCTCAGCGCAGTCCGTGGAGTGGTGGGCGGAGGGCCATCTAAACCCATCCGGTATTCTGATCGCAAGATAGCAAAAACGCACATAAACCGTCATTGCGGGCGTAAGCGAAGCAATCTCCTGCGCTTTGGGGCCAACCCATGGGGATTGCTTCGCTGCGCTTGCAATGACGGGCTGTGATGCGTTTCTTAGATACCCAGTTGATCCCAGTATTCGTCCACGCGCCGCTTCACGTCGTTGTCCATGGCCATGGGCTCGCCCCACCGGCGGTCGGTCTCGCCGGGCCACTTGTTGGTGGCGTCGAAGCCGACCTTGGAGCCGAGGCCGGAGACCGGGGAGGCGAAATCAAGATAGTCGATGGGACTGTCGTCGATGAATGTGGCATCCCGCCGCGGGTCGGCACGGGTGGTCAGGGCCCAGACCACGTCCTTCCAGTCCCGCGCGTTGACGTCATCGTCGGTGACGATGATGAACTTGGTGTACATGAACTGCCGCAGGAACGACCAGACGCCGAGCATGACCCGCTTGGCGTGGCCCGGGTACTGCTTGCGGATGGTAACCACCGCCAGGCGGTAAGAGCACCCCTCCGGCGGCAGGTAGAAGTCGACGATCTCGGGGAACTGCTTGCGCAGGATCGGAACGAAGACTTCATTCAGCGCCTCGCCGAGGACGGCCGGTTCGTCCGGCGGCTTGCCGGTGTAGGTGGAGTGGTAGATGGGATCGGCGCGGTGGGTGATGCGGTCGATGGTGAGGACGGGGAAGGTCTCCACCTCATTGTAGTAACCGGTGTGGTCGCCGAAGGGGCCTTCCTCCGCCGTGTCGTCGGGGTGGATGTGTCCCTCCAGGATAATCTCCGCCGAGGCGGGTACCTGGAGCGGCACGCCGATGCCGTCGGCCACCTCGGTCTTGGACCCCCGCAGGAGCCCGGCGAAGGCGTACTCGGAGAGGGTGTCCGGGACCGGGGTCACCGCCGCCAGGAGGGTGGCGGGATCGGTGCCGATGGCCACCGCCACGGGGAACGGCTCCCCGGGGTGGGCCTGCCGCCAGGCGGCGTAGTCCAGGGCACCGCCCCGGTGGGAGAGCCAGCGCATGATGACCCGGTTGCGCCCGATGACCTGTTGGCGGTAGATGCCGAGGTTCAAGCGCGGCGGGGCGCCACCGCCGTCTTTGGCCGCGGGGCTTTCCGTACCGGCGGACCGGCTCCGGTCGGCCCGGGGCGGCCGGGTGATCACCAACCCCCAGGTGATCAGCGGCCCGGCGTCCCCCGGCCAGCAGGTCTGGACCGGCCAGCGGGAGAGGTCCACGTCGCCGCCCTCGATGACGCGCTCCTGGCACGGCGCCTTGCGCACGGCCTTTGGCGCCATGTCGAGGACCTTGCGGAAGATCGGCATCTGGCTCCAGGCATCCCGCAGGCCCTTGGGCGGTTCCGGCTGGCGCAGAAAGGCGAGCAGTTCACCGATCTCACTCAGCGCGGAGACATCGTCGGCCCCCATGCCCAGCGCCACCCGGCGCGGCGTGCCGAAGAGGTTGCCCAGCACCGGGGTCTGGTGGCCGGTGGGTTGCTCGAAGAGCAATGCCGGTCCGCCGGCCCGCAGCGTGCGGTCGCAGACTTCGGTCATCTCGAGATGGGGGTCCACCGGGTGGCGGATGCGCCGGAGTTCCCCCAGGCTCTCCAGGCGGTCCAGGAATTCACGCAGGTCGCGGTACTTCATGGCAACCGGAACTCCGCCACCACCGGCGCATGATCCGACGGCCGCTCCCAGCGCCGGGGTTCTACGTCCACGGTGCTGGAGAGGCAGTGGCGGGCCAATTCGGGGCTGGCCAGAATCAGATCGATCCGCAACCCCCGGTTCCGCTGGAAGCTGTTCATCCGGTAGTCCCACCAGGAGTAGACCCCATCGGGTTGCTCGAAGAGGCGGAAGGTGTCCACCAGTCCGATCTCCGTCAGCCGTCCCAGCGCACGGCGCTCCGGCTCGCTGAACAGCACCTTGCCCTCCCACTCCGCCGGGTCGTGGACGTCCGCCGCCGCCGGGGCGACATTGAAGTCCCCCACCACCGCCATGCGCGGGTGGCGCGCCATCTCCTCGGCCAGCCAGTCGGCCAGGGCGCCGAGCCAACGCAGTTTGTATTGGTACTTCTCCGAGCCCACCTCTTGGCCGTTGGGCACGTAAAGATTAACGATGCGCACGCCGCCGACGGTGCAGGCGAGGACCCTCCGCTGGACATCGGCGAAACCGGGGATCTCGGTGGCCGGGTCCGACGGCTCCCCGCGGGCGGCCACGGCGACCCCGTTGTAGGTTTTTTGACCGGAAAAACGGGTGAAGTAGCCGGCCTCCCCAAGGACCGTGGCGGGGAACTGCTCGTCCGGCGTCTTTGTTTCCTGGAGGGCGAGGACGTCCGGGGCCTGCTCCCGTAGCCAAGCGGTAACCTGGGGGAGGCGCACCTTGATGGAGTTGACGTTCCAGGAGGCGATCTTCACGCGTCGGATCCTTGTCGATGAGCCTGCGCTGGGGAGTGTACCGGCTTCACCGCATTTCCACGAGGGCTGGTGGGGTTGTACCCGTACTTCCCGTTGGACCGCCCATGGGGCTACTCTGTCGCCATCGGCGCACGGGCCGTGGCAACGACATTTAAGGAGAGGGCATGAACCTGGAGAAGGTCGTCTTCGGCTTCTTCATTCTGTTGGCGCTGACCCTGAACTTCGGCTTCGTCATCGGCGAGATCGACAATCCCGACCACCACGCCTCCTGGGAATTGTTCGCCGCCATCATCGTCAACCTGATCGCCACCGTGCTCAAGTTCGGCGAGCGGACCCAGATCGGGGCCATCCTGCTGGCGGCGAGCCTGGTGGCCGATCTCCAGTTGATCGCGGCGGCGGTGCTCTGGGGCGTGGCCATCTACGGCACCGAGGTGGGGTTGACCCCGATGGTCATGGCCAGCATCGTCTCCCTGGCCGGTGGCGCCCTGGTGGCCAACGTGGTCTCCGTGGTCCTGCTGATTATCGAGACGGTGAAGATCCATCGATGACCGGCACGGTCTTCCCCATCATCCTGCGCCGCATGCGCGGCCCGCTGCTGGCGGTGATCTTCGCCTATGCGGTGGCGATGGTGGTGTTGATGTCGATTCCCGGGGTGACGCCGGACGGCGAGCCGTGGCGGATGACGTTCCTCGATGCGTTCTACTTCCTCGCCTATACGGCGCCCACCATCGGTTTCGGCGAGATCCCGTACCCCTACACCCAGGCCCAGCGCCTCGGTTTTACGGTGGCCATCTACCTGCCGGTGATCAGTTGGTTCTACGCCCTGGTGACCATCATCGGGCTGGTGCAGGATCCCTTCTTCCGGCAGGCGGTCACCGAGGCGCGCTTCCAGCGCCAGGTCCGGCGCATCAGTGAGCCGTTCTGGATCGTCTGCGGTTTCGGCGATACCGGCGCGTTGCTGGTCCGCTCACTCACCGAGCGGGGGTTCCCGGTCACAGTGGTGGACAAGGACCCGAGGCGCATCGAGGAGTTGGCCACCCGCGATCTGCGGATGTTCGTGCCGGGCCTGTACGGGGACGCCAACGCCACCGCCAACCTGACCGCCGCCGGGCTCGGCCAGCCTAACTGCCGGGGGGTGTTGTCGGTGACCGGAGAAGACCACACCAACCTCCATGTGGCGATCACCGTGCGCCTGCTGCGGCCGTCGCTGCGGGTGCTGTGCCGGGCCGATCATCGGGCCACCGCGGCGAACATGGCGTCGTTCGGTACAGACCACATCGTCGATCCGTTCGAGACCTTCGCCGACCGCTTGGCGCTGGCCATCAACAGCCCCGAGATGCACCGGGTCTTCGAGTGGCTCTCCGGAATGCCCAACACTCCGCTGGTGGAGCGGCCCCAGCCGCCCAAGGGGCGGTGGCTGGTCTGCGGCTACGGCCGCTTCGGCAAGGCCGTGTGCCGCCAGTTCGACCGCATCGGCGCCGAGTATACCATCATCGAGCAGGCGCCGGAACGGGCCGGCGCCCCGGAGGGGAACGTCCGTGGCAAGGGGACCGAGGCGGTGACATTGCGCGAGGCGGGGGTCGAGAGCGCCGCCGCGGTGCTCGCCGGCACCGGCGACGATGCGGATAATCTCTCCATTGTCATGACGTCCCGCGATCTCAACCCCGATCTCTTCCTGGCCGCCCGGGAGAACCAGTTGGCCAACAAGCCGCTGTTCAAGGCGGCTCGACTCCAGCTTCCGGTGGAGCCGAGCTACATCATCGCCACCCGGATGTTGAGCTTGATCACCGCGCCGTTGCTGCCCGAGTTTCTTCGCATCGCCCGGGGCTTCGACCGCAGTTGGCACGCCCGGCTGACCGAGCGCATCCGCGAGGTCAGTGGTGGCGTGGTGCCGGATATCTGGACGCTGGAGATCAATGAGGAAGAGGGGCCGACGGTGGTGGATCTCCGCCGGTCGGGGCATGAGGTCCGCCTGCGCCACATCGTCACCGATCCCCACGGCGGCGGGGAGCGGGTCAACGCCCTGGTGCTGCTGCTGGTCCGCCCCGACGGCGTCGTCCCGCTGCCCGATCTGGAGGTAGTGGTGGAGCCACGCGACCGACTGCTTTTGTGCGGCACCGAGGACGCCCACGCCCAGATGAACTGGACCCTCTTCCACCGCAACACCCTGCGCTTCCTGGTCACCGGCGAACAGAGGCCCGACGGCTTGGTATGGCGCTGGTTGGCCCACCGGAGAAACACGGCGTGAGCGCCCGGTCGTCGCTCTCCCCCGGGGCGGAGCGGCCCCGGGAGGGGCTGCGCATCTACCTCCATCCGCGGGTGATGGGGATGATGTTCCTCGGCTTCTCCGCCGGCTTGCCGCTGTTGCTGGTGGGTGGCACCTTCACCGCGTGGCTGCGGGACCTGGGGGTGGAACTGGCGGCCATCGGCTTCCTGAGTTGGGTCGGGATGGCCCACAGCCTCAAGATCTTCTGGGCGCCGGTGGTGGATCGGGTACCTCTCCCGTGGCTCACCGCCCGTCTGGGCCGCCGCCGTTCCTGGATGCTGTTGGCCCAGTTGGCCATCGCCACGGCGTTGGCCGGCATCGCCCTCACCGACCCCACCGAAAACCTCTGGCTGGTGGCGGTGTGGGCCGTGGTGGCCGCCTTCGGCTCGGCCAGCCAGGACGTGGCCATCGACGCCTACCGCATCGAGGCGGTGGCCCGCCACCGCCAGGGGGCCATGGCCGCCACCTACGTCTTCGGCTACCGCGTCGCATTGTTGGCCGCCGGCGCCGGGGCGCTCCACATCGCCGCCGTCGGCAGTTGGACCGCGGCCTACGCGGTGATGGCGGTGCTCATGGGGGTGGGCATCGCCACCACGCTGATCGTCCGGGAGCCCGAGGTGGCCGTCACCGGCGATACCCGGCAGCTGGAGCGGCGCGTCACCGACTACCTGGAGAACACCACCCATCTCGGTCTGCGCCGCAACATCACTGCCTGGTTCATCTCCGCCGTCATCTGCCCCTTCGCCGATTTTTTTAAACGGTACGGCTGGACGGTGGTCATTGTCCTGCTCTTCATCGGCACCTTCCGGCTTAGCGACATCGTCA
>SKYL01000057.1 GCA_007127935.1 Halorhodospira sp.
AGCGGCAGTCCGGCCCGCTTGGCCTGTTCGCGGAGCCGGGCCTCGATTTCGTCGGAGACGTAGAAATGCAGTTGCGACATGGCTGATCACCGGGATGTATGTGGCATATGTGAACCAGCCCAAAGTAGTTCCCTCCATCATAGCGGGTCAAGTCGGCCGCTCAGCGGCTGCTTGCGCCTATTCATCCCGCTGCCGGGCCTGCCGGTGGGCCCGGTCCTCGCGCAGCGGGTCGGTGCCGATGACCGGCGCCCCACCGAGCCGCTCCGGGCCCTCTCGATCCAGGCGAGCATCTCGTTGATGCGCGAGAAGATCCAGACCCGGCACAGGTTTTCGCGGACCGCGAGCCAGGGATGATGGAGACGCTAGGCCGCAGGGTGTAACATCACATCTAACGCATAAATTAAATGTTACGGAACCCCGCCCCGGCAACACTTTCCGTAATGTTAGCAACCACCCTTGGCTTGCACGGAACCCGAAGGGCGCAATCTTTCAATCACCACTGGTGACCCATGGCACTAAGAACCCTGTTCGCTACCGTCACGGCGCTCCTGTTGCTCTCCCCCGCGCAAGCCGGGGAGGCGCCGTCCCTGCCCGGCCCGCTGGTCACCGCCGAATGGCTGGCGGCCCACCGGGATCACGTCACCATTCTGGACGCCCGCACCGACCTCTTTACCTTCGAGGCCGACCCAACCGCCGTAGGTGACGACGGAGAGACGCTCTCCCTCGGCCTTTGTGACAGCGATCCGTTGGAAGAGGAGTCCGACGGACCGAGGATCCGGGGCCACATCCCCGGGGCGGTCCATATCGACCGCCGGGAGATCCAGCAATCGGAGGAGACGCCCCACGGTGTGGTCCAGTGGCTGTTGGCGGATACCGAGACGTTTCAGGCGGTGATGCGGGCCGCCGGTGTCTCCAACAACCGCCCGGTGGTCGTGACCGGCTCCGGGCTTTCGGACAGCGACGTGGCGGAAGCCGCGCGGCTGGTGTGGGCCCTGCGCCACTACGGCCATCGGCAAGTGGCTTTGCTGGACGGTGGATCGGCGGCCTGGGACGCCGCGGGCCACCCCATCGAGGCGGCCGTCCGCCGCCCGCCGATTCCGGGCGACTTCACCGCCCGCCCCGGCACCTTCTCCGCCGATACCGCCGCCGTCGCCGCGGCGGCGGAGGGCCGCGGCACACGGCTGGTGGACACCCGGCCCACATCGTTTTACCGCGGTATCTTCGGCCGCGATTACGTTCGGGGCAAGGGCCACATCCCCGGCGCGGTCAACTTCCCGTTCAGCGAATTGACCGAGGGCAACCACGCGGTGCGTACACGGACACCCGCCTTTCTGAAAACCCCGGAGGCGCTGGCCACCCTGGCGCGGGAAGCGGGCATCGACACCGGCGGCGCCGCGATCCTCTACTGCAACAGCGGGAATCAGGCGTCCTTGACTTGGTTCGTGCTCCACGAGGTGCTGGGGATGGAGAACGTCCGGATGTACGACGGCTCCCTCCACGCCTGGACCCGCGATCCGACCCGGCAACTGGTCACCCCCTAATGGGTCGACCCCATACAGGCCAGCCCCAGGTCGATCCCAGGCCGGCCCGAGACAGGCCGTTATCAGATCAGCGCCGCCCAATCCGGGTGGTACTCCTCGAGATAGGCGGCGGCGCCGGGGGCATCGACCATCAGTTCAAAGTCGCGAGGGTCGAAGCACGGCCCGCAGCAGCAGCCGGCCAGGGTGTACGGCCCCTCGGAGCGGGCCGCCTGCCACCAGCCGGGTGGGACCACCACCAGTGAGCGGGCCTCCTCATCCACCGGCCCGAGGCGATGGCGCTCCACCGTGGTCATCCCGGGGTCCATCACCAACAACTCCAGCACGCCCCCTTCATGGAAGTGCCACGCCTCCGGCGAGGCGACCCGGTGCCAGCGGCTGACTTGGCCATCGGCCAGCAGGTAGTAGATAGCGCTGAGAGCGCGGCGCTCACCGCGTCCGTCCCACGGGGTGACGGCGTCCTCGGCGTGGAAGTGTTCGCGATACCAACCGCCCTCGATATGGCGGACCATGCCCAGACGCCGGATCAGCGCCCCGGCCCGTGGATCGAGCCCATCCGCACTCTCCATGGGACCTCCCCGGCGGCACCGCCGCCTTGCGTCTCGCTTGCTCTAATCTTACGGTAGTGGGGCCATGAGCCATTTGAAAAGAGACCACGGTCTAAAGCGCCACCAAGGCCCCGACCACACCGCCCCGTATCCGGTAAGCCGCCTCGGCGCGCCGGTGGACTTGGTGGACACCGCGCGGGAGATCCAGGAAGCTCACCGCGCCGTCGGCAACCGCACCCACGCCAAACTGTCGGTCATCGTGCAACAGATCCGCGCCCTCCAGGAGCAGGCGCGCTCCGTCCTGGAGGCCGACCGGCAGGACATGGAACTGCACCGCGCCCGCTGCAACTTCCAGCGCCGCCCGGGCGCCGTCTACCACCTCTACCGGCGGGACGACGGAGAGCGCTACTTCTCCATGCTTGCCCCGGACGAGTGGCGCCACGGCCCGCCCCACGCCTTCGAGGGCTCGTACCGTCTGGAGGCCGACCTCTCCTGGACCCCGCTGGAGGCGTTGGACGACGCCGGCGATCCGGACGAAACCGAGGCGACGGTCCGCCGCCTCATGGCCGACCCGCTCCATCACCCCTCCGAGTGAGCCTTCTCCCGATCCTCCCGGCGGCCATTGAGTGCCGCCACCCGGCCCCGCAGGCCGTCGGCGATCCGCTCGTGGGGGCGCTCCCCCCGTCCTTCCTTCTCTAGCACCTCCGGCCGGACCGGGGGGCCGAAGGTCACCGCCAACCGTCCCGAGCCGGGCCACGAACGTCCCGGCGGCATGGCGGCGGCGGTGCCGTCGATCCAGACCGGCACCACCGGCACCGGATGGGCTGCCAACAACAGACCGACGCCGGGCTGGAAGGGCTGCAATGTCCCGTCCTCCGAGCGGCGCCCCTCGGGGAACCAGACCAGGCTCTCCCCCCGCGCCAATGCGGCGGCCCCCAGGGCAAGGCTGGCACGGGGGCCGGCGGCCGGGTCCACCGGCAGGACCCGGGTGGCGCGGCTGACGAACCGCGCCGTGGCACTGGTGAACATCATCCCGGTCCACCCGCCCCAGTAAATCCGGTCCAGCCACGGCGGCGGCAAGGCCGCCCCCAACGCCGGGGGATCGAGTACGCTGCAATGATTGGGCGCGAGCAGCACCGGGCCGTCGGGCAGGTATTGGACGCCGTGGACCCGCAACCGGAACCACGCCTTCATCCACCACCGGTCCAATGCCCATAGGGCGGCGCCCACCCCGCGCTGAAAGGCGCTACGGGGCGCCAACCAGCGCAACCGCGCCTCATCCAGCACCGCCTCCGGCTCCCGCAACTGCTCCACCAGATCGCCGTGCCGGCGGTCACCCTCCTCGGCCTCGGCGGCCTCGCGCAGCAGGTCGCGCACCGTCTCCACCCGCGAGACGGCATCCTCGTCCAGCGTCACCCCCGTCTGCTCCTGCAGCTCCAGGGTCAGGTTCAACCAGCCCAGAGAGTCGATGCCGAGATCGAGCCGCAGATGGCTATCGGGCGTTAGCCTCCGATCCGCGAACCGTTGGGCCAAGGCGTCCCAGACCCGCCGCACCGCCGCCTCCTGGAGTAACTGGCGGTCCTCCGACGCCATCTCCTCCTCGGCCATGGGCCCGGATTCGATATGACGGGCGGTGCCGTCGGCCAACGCGGCGATGAGTTCGCGCAGCTTGTGCCGCCTCATCTTGCCGAGCCGCGTGCGGGGCAGCGGGTCGAGGGTGATCCGGAAGTCGTCCACCCGATGGTGGCTGGGCAGGTGGCGGCACTGGAAGGAGAGCGCCCGGTGGATCAAGCGATCGACGCTCTCGTCATCGAGACCGCGGATGGCCTCGGCATCGGGCTGGATTACCGCCACCAGCCGGTCATTGTGCTCCAGCACCCCCGCATCGTGGATCACCTCCGCCTCCAGCAGCGCCTTCTCCACCCGCTCCGGGTCGATGTTCTCGCCGCCGGAGAGGACGATCATCTCCGAGGCGCGCCCGGCCAGGTGGAGGTAGCCGTCGCCGTCCATCCAGCCGAGATCGCCGGTCCGGAAGTAGCCGTCTTCATCAAAGGCGGCAGCAGTCTTCTCCGGCAGACCGCGGTAGCCGGAGAAGACGTTGGGACCCTTCGCCCGCACCTCCCCCGGGGCGTCACTGCCACCACCCCCGTGGATGCGCAGATCCACACCGGGAAGCGGAACGCCCGCCGCTTCCAGCCGCAGCCGGTGGGGCGGATTGAAGGTAAGGATCGGCGAAGTCTCGGTGAGTCCGTAGCCCGTGGCCACTTCCCACCCCAAGGCCCGCAGCCGCTCCCCCAACACCGGGTCGAGGGCTGCCCCGCCGGAGACCACCATGCGCACCGACGGTGCCATGCGGCGGTGCAGCCCGCCGAAGAGCCGCCGCCCCAAACGCCAACCGAAGCGGTGCCGGGCAAAACGGGAGAGCGCCGAGAGACCGTCGAAGAGGTGGCGGGCCATCGCTCCCCGCTCCGCCACCCGCCGTTGGATGGCGTCATCCAGCGCCCGGTAGAGCCGGGGAACCCCGAGGATCACGGTGGCCTCCCCCTCCCGCAGGGCGCGGACGATCTGCGGGCCGAGAACCGAGTACGGCAGCACGACGGCGCCGCCTAGCAGCAACGGCGTCAACAGGCCCAGGGAGAACGGATAGATGTGGTGGTACGGCAGCGGGTTGAAGATACGATCGGACGGGTACGCCAGTTCCTGCTCCAGTAACGCGGTCAGATTGGAGGCGATGTTGCGGTGGGAGAGCGGCACCCCCTTGGGCGGCCCGGTGGTGCCCGAGGTGTAGAAGAGCGCCGCGGTGTCGTCCGGTCCGACCCGGGGCGGCGTATTGGACGGCTCCGCCTGCCAGGCTCGCCAGCCTTCCGGCGTGCCGTCTTCATCGCCGCCGTCCACATCCAGAGAGATCATCTTCGGCGGTTCGTCCAGGGACACGGCCTCCAGTCGGGCCGCCGCATCCCCGCCGACGAAGAGATGCCGGACGCCGCTGTCCGCCACCGCGTGGCGCAACTCCGCCGCCGGCATCTGGGTGTCGAAGGGCGTCACCACGGCGCCGGCCTCGACGATCCCGAGACAGACCGCCACCCACGGCCCGCTGTTCGGGGCCATCACACCCACGGTCTCCCCCGGAGCGATCCCGGCGGCGTGCAGCCCGGCGGCCACCCGCCGCGCCTCACGGGCCAGATCGGCGTGGCTCCAGCGCACACTGTCCCGCTTGGTCAGCGCGGTCACCGCGTTGCGATCACCGTGGCGCTCCAGCCGCTCCACCAACCCCTGCAACGTCTCCAGCCTAGTCGTTCCCGTCATTGCATCATTCCCGTCATTGCGAGCGTAGCGAAGCAATCTCTAAGGGTATGGCCCACAACCGCCGAACGTGCCAGGACAGCGCCCAATCCTGTTACCATGCCCGCCCCACAGGAATCGCCCCCTCGTCTATGAACGACAACACACGTATTCGGGAAATTCCGTACAACTACACCTCGTTCTCCGACCGGGAGATCGTAATCCGCTTCCTGGGCAAGGAGATCTGGGAGGTGGTCAACGAGTTGCGCGGGGAGCGGCGAACCGGCATCTCGGCCCGCATGCTGCTGGAGGTGTTGGGCGATCTGTGGGTGGTCACGCGCAATCCGTACATCCAAGACGACTTGCTGGACAACCGCAAGCGGCTGCGCGCCCTGGTGGACGCCATGAATCACCGCATCGACCAGATCGTCGCCCGCGCCGACGGCAACCACAAGGCGTTGCAGTTGGCCGAATCGGCCCGGGAGGCGGTGCGGCGCTTCGAGGCCGGGTTCGCGGCGGGGCGGCAGCAGCGCGCCCGCATCCGCCGCCGGCTGGCCAAGCACACCCGTCGTGACAACATCGCCTTCGACGGGCTGGCCCGGGTGGCCCACGCCACCGACGCCACCGACTGGCGCGTGGAACTCCCCTTCGTAGTCCTCACGCCGGACAGCGAGGCGGAGATCGCGCCCCTGGTGCAGGCCTGCATCGAGGAGGGGCTAACGGTGATCCCCCGGGGCGGCGGGACCGGCTACACCGGCGGCGCGGTGCCCCTCGACCCGGACTCGGCGGTACTCAACACCGAAAAGCTGGACGCTCTTTCCGCCGTCGAACACCTCCCCCTGCCCGGCCGCTCCGAATCGGCCCCCACCATCCGGGTCGAGGCCGGCGTGGTCACGCGCCGGATCTCCGAGGCGGCCGAGGCCGCGGGCTACGTCTTCGCCGTCGACCCCACCTCCCAGGACGCCTGCACCATCGGCGGCAACATCGCCATGAACGCCGGCGGCAAAAAGGCCGTCCTCTGGGGCACCACCTTGGACAACCTGGTCTCCTGGCGCATGGTCACGCCGGAGGCGAAGTGGATCGAGGTGGAGCGCATCGACCACAACCGGGGCAAGATCGACGCCCAGGAGACGGTCCGTTTCCGCGTCACCCGCTACGGCGCCGACGGCCGCACGCCGGAGGGCGAACCCGAGGAGATGTGCTTCCCCGGCGCCAGCTTCCGCAAGATCGGCCTCGGCAAGGACGTCTCCGACAAATTCCTCGGCGGCCTGCCCGGCGTTCAGAAGGAGGGATGCGACGGCCTGATCACCTCCGCCCGCTTTCTCCTCCACCGGATGCCGGAGCACCAGCGCACGGTGGCCCTGGAGTTCTACGGCAATGACCTTCACCAGGCCGTTCCGGCGGTGGTGGAGATCCGCGACGACCTGCTGGCCGATGAGCATGTGGCCCTGGCCGGGCTGGAGCACCTGGACGAACGCTATATTCGGGCGGTGCGCTACAGTCCCAAGGCCAACCGGGGCGAGCAACCCAAGATGCTGCTGGTGGCCGACTTGGCCGGTGACGACGAAGACGCGGTGCAGGCCGCCGCCTCGCGGATGGTCCGCCTGGCCAACCGGCGCGACGGCGAAGGCTTCATCGCCGTCTCCGCCGAGGCGCGCCGCCGCTTCTGGGCGGAGCGGGCGCGTACCGCCGCCATCGCCGCCCACACCAACGCCTTCAAGATCAACGAAGACGTGGTGATCCCGCTGG
>SKYL01000077.1 GCA_007127935.1 Halorhodospira sp.
CACCGGTGCCCATGGCCGACCCTAGACGCTCCTTGAGTTGTTGAAACAGCATCTGGACCGCCTGTGCCGCGTCGGCTTGGTACGACTCCATCTCATCGGCGGCGGCCCAGCCGGTGACAGAGAACAACAGCGGAATCGCAATCCACGTTCTGGTCTTTTTCATGGCTCCTCCGAAGACGGTCGACAGCTAAGAATTGTGGTCTTGTAAATCGTGCCCCGCATCGGGGCGCGCATGGTGGTACAGACCGCCTACATCTAACGCGATAAGTATTGCCCACACCCCGGAGAATGCCCGCCCTGCCGCGGCTTGTGCCCGAATCACCGAAAACATGGCGTGGCCGGGGGGGCACCAACGGCCCGGAAATGTATTCAATATGTATTAATTGCAAAGTACGCAATATGTAACACCCCTTCGTCCCGCCCCCCTCCTACTCTCGAACCGTACGCCGGCCCCGCGCCCGTTCCGCCGCCAACCCCACAACCCGGCGGCGGAACAGCGGGGACCGGCACCCGGTAAACCAAGCGTCAAGGAGGGAGATAACCGTGAACCCACTGCGTATCGCACTGCCGCTGCTGGCCTGCACCGGCTTCGTCGCCGCCCCGGTGGCCGCGTTGGCCGATGGAGACCCGCGCCTGGGGCGGCTCTACTTCCGCTCCATCTGCACCGACTGCCACGTCGCAGAGACCGGCAGCGCCATCGCACCGAATCAGATGACCATCGCCGAGTGGACAAGCTATCTCGATGCCGACCGCCACGACACCGGCGGCGCTTACGAAGGCCGGGTCAGCGACTTCACCAGCCAGGGCCACCGGGCGTCGATTCAGGAACACAACCGGGTCGCCGAACGCTTCCTCTCGGTGAGCGATGGGCAGATGTTCGCCAACGTGCGCGCATGGCTGGTCTCGTCGGCCAAGGACTCCGACCGCCCGGCGGGCTGCGACTGAGCCAAGGGAGAAACCACCATGAGCAACGGCGTATCCGACGTCCAGACCCGAGCGGACAGCCCGGCCCCGGCGTGGTCCCGTGCCTTCGCGCAGGACTACCAAGCCCTCTTTGTTACCCAGTGGTCCCCCTATCTCGGCGCGGCGCTGCTGGTGCTGGTCAACCTCGCACTGATCGCCGGAGGATACTTCTGGGGCGTCTTCTCCGGGGTGCGGCTGTGGGGCGACCACTTCAATAACCTGATCGGCCTCGGCCCGCTGCTGGGGATTTCACCGGCGCTGGACAACCCGCTGACCCACCGCATCTCGATCATGAACATCGCCCTGCTTCTCGGGGCCTTCTCCGCCGCGCTGCTGGCCTCGCAGTTCACCATCCGGCGGGCGCCGAAGGTTGAATACGTCTACGGCGCCGTGGGCGGCACCCTGATGGGCATCGGCGCGCTCTTCGCTGGGGGTTGCACCACCGGTGGGTTCTTCACGCCGCTGTTGTTCAGTTCACCGGCCGGGTGGATGATGCTGCTCGGCCTGTTGGTGGGCGCCTTCCTCGGCCTCAAACTGCTGCTCTGGAGCATGGAGCACATCTGGTGGGGGACCGCCGCGCCTCGTGCCTCCAGCCGTAAGCCCCTGCTGCGCGGTTTCCATCCGCTGCTGGGCCTACTGGTCCTGGCGCTGGTCGGGTGGTGGGCCGGCAAGTGGCTGCTCAGCGGCGAGACCGGCCTCGCCGAACGCGGCCTGCTGATCCTCGGCGGCCTCGCCATCGGCTTCATCCTGCACCGCTCCCGCTTCTGTCTCTCCCGGGCGGTG
Source organism: Halorhodospira sp. (assembly GCA_007127935.1). GTDB lineage: Bacteria > Pseudomonadota > Gammaproteobacteria > Nitrococcales > Halorhodospiraceae > SKYL01. Next base: position 1,747 of record SKYL01000077.1, read on the forward strand.
CGTGAACCGCTGATGACCGGCGAGGGCGAACTGACCAAGGCGTTCATCGCGGCGGTGGCGGTGGGCGCCCCGGCGGCGGCGCTGATCCTCGCCCACCACGACCCCTACCTGGCCATTCCGCCGCGCTTCTGGCTCGGCTCCCTGGTGGGCGGCGTGATCTTCGGCGTGGGCATGATCTTCGCCGGCGGCTGCGCCTCGGGTTCGCTGTGGCGCATGGGAGAGGGACACCTGAAGTTGTGGGTCGCCCTCTTCTTCTTCGCCTGGAGCGGCTCCACCTTCGGCGCCCTGCTTGGCCGCACCGGCATCTTCGCCACCGAAATGAATCTCGACCTGCTGGAAGAGACCGCCCTGGGGGTGGAGGCGTGGTGGCCGGCCCTGACTGGCGGCTGGGGCGTGACCTGGCTCGCCACCTTCGCCCTGCTTGGACTGTGGTACGCGCTGGTGACCTACAACGAGGCCACCGAGCGTTTCACCGTGCAGTAACCCGTTCCGGGAGCCGCGGCTCCCCACAAAAACGCATCACCCGAAGCTTGGAGGAGAGAACCATGTGGAAGCGACTAGACCGACTGGTGAGCACCGGGCTGGCGGCGCTGCTCTTGAGCGCCTGCGCCGGCGGCCCGCAAACCGCGGCGGTGGACGACGGCGTCGACCGCAGCAATTGGTACAGCGAGATCGTCGATCATGAGTTCGTCGAACAGTACGCGGTGACACCGCAACCGGAGGGCGTGGCCATCATCGATTCACGGCCCGCCCGCCGCTACCAACCGGGGCACATCCCCACCGCCATCCACATTCCGGACACCCAGTTCGACCAGTACGCCGACCGGCTTCCGGAAGACCGATCCAACCTGCTGATCTTCTATTGCGGCGGGGTCCAGTGCCCGTTGAGCCACCAGTCGGCACGCCGTGCCGAGGCGCTCGGCTACGAGAACATCAAGGTCTACGCCGCGGGCATGCCGGACTGGAAGGCGGCGGGCGGGCTGGTCTCGGTGGGCGCGGCCCATGTCCGCGGCCTGATCGAGAACGGCGACCCCACCGTGATCATCGACTCCCGCCCAGCGCGGCGATTCAATGCGGGGCACATCCCCACCGCCATCAACATCCCCGACTCCCAGTTCGACAACCTGACGCACTTGCTGCCGGCGGACAAAGAGACGCCCATCCTCTTCTACTGCCAGGGCTACGTCTGCCCGCTCAGCACCAACAGCGCGCAACAGGCCAAGGCACTCGGTTACACCCGGGTCACCACCTTCTCCGCCGGCTATCCGGCGTGGATGGCCGCCTACGGCGACGAACCCATCCAGGTGGCCACAGCGGAGCTGGAGAACGGCGCCGAAGAGGGGACCATCACCGTGGCCGCCTTCCGGCAATTGCTGGAGAAGGGCGGCAATCCGGCCGCACTGATCGTGGATGTACGCACCACCGATGAGGCGGCCAACGGAACCCTGCCGGGCGCCGTCAACATCCCCATCGGTGAACTGGAGGGCAAGCTGGACACCCTGCCCCGCAACCGGCCGGTGATCTTCTTCTGCTCCACCGGGGGGCGCGGCGGCGAGGCCTACGACATGGCGATGATGCTCGCCGAAGGCATTGAAGCGTACTTCGTGGATGCCGCGGTCACCATCCTGGCCGACGGTTCGTACAGCATCGAGTAAACCAGCCTTTGCATAATCCCCATCACCAGCGGGGCCCCGCCACGAAAGCGGCGGGGCCCCTTGGGAGAAACCACTATGAACCAAACCGAACAACCACAGAAAAGCATGTCGATGATCGTCACCAAGGGAACCCTGGATTGGGCCTACCCCCCCTTTATCCTCGCCACTACCGCGGCGGCGATGGACGTGAAGGTCAGCCTCTTCTTTACCTTCTACGGTCTGCAATTGCTGAAGAAGAGGCTCAACCACCTGCGCATCTCCACCCTCGGCAACCCGGCCATGGAGATGCCGATGATGGGGATGCACATGAGTATGCCGAACATGGTCTCGATGCTCCCCGGCGTCGACCGCATGGCCTCCGGCATGATGCGCAACCTGATCAAGAAAAAGGGCGTCAACACGGTGGAGGAGTTGCGGGAGAGCGCCCAGGAGGCCGGGGTGCAGTTCATCGGCTGCCAGATGACTCTGGATCTGTTCGAGATGCAGCCCAGCGACTTCATTGACGGCGTCGACTTCGCCGGTGCGGCCACCTACATGGAGACGGCCCTGAACTCCGATATCAACCTCTACATCTAGGAGACCGCTGAATAGTCCGTCACTGCGTGGAAATCCCGTCATTGCGAGCGGATCCCGTCATTGCGAGCGTAGCGAAGCAATCTCAGGTGCCATCGCATGGAGATTGCTTCGCTACGCTCGCAATGACGGGGGGCGGCAATGACGGGGGGGCCGCCGTATCCCCATTGGGAAGGTGTATCCTCTGCGACATCGTGCCTATACTCTCCGACTAACACCTGTGGTAACGGCTGGAGTGGGGACGGTCGGATGGATGAAGCGGTGTGCAGTGCAACGGAGACGTTGGTCCGCTCCGGGGATGACGCCGGTACACGGCGCCGGGAAAGCCCACTGGAGCGCATGTTCAGCCTGTGCGCGCCGGAAGACCGCAAGGAGTACGAGCCGGAGCGGCGCTCCCTGAGGATCGACGGCCACTGCACCACCATCCGCTTGGAGCGCGCCTTCTGGTCGGTACTGGAGGAGATCTCCTCCGACGAGGGGATGACCATCCCCGAGATCATCGCCCAGGTCGCCTACCACTGCCAGAACGTCAACGACAAGAACTTGGCCAGTTGCCTGCGGGTGCTCTGCCTGAAGTACATCAACACCTGCGCCTGGGCCGCCGATGAGGCGTCTTCCGCGGAAGGCCGGACGCCCGCCGCATCCGGCCAGGCACCCCGGATGGAACTGGACACCAGCGGGCTCATCTGTCCGCAGCCGATCCTGAAGACCAAGAAAGCCCTGCGCAGCCTCGAACCCGGTGAGGAACTCCGGGTGATCACCACCGACCCCGGCTCGGCGATGGACTTCGAGGTCTTCTGCCGCGCCATGGGCCACCGGCTGGTCTGGGACCGCCAAGCCGCCTGCGGCACCTACGTCTTTCTGATCAAAAAGAACGCCGCTACCGACGCTTGACCGCCACCAAGGAGCCCAAAGCGATGGCATTCTCGATGACCAACGCAGTGCGCACCCTGCTGCTTACCGCGGCCATGGCCACCGGCGCCCTGGCTGCCCTCCCCGGACATGCGGATGAGATCCACGACCAGCGGGCACTCTCCGGACTGGAAACCGGTAAGGGGATCTTTGACATCGGCATCGGCAACCCCGACACCATCGCCCGTATCCTGGAGGTTGTGGAGGAGACCATGGACGGCATGGAGGCCCAGGGCGTCACCCCGGACCTCATCGTCGCCTTTCGCGGCCCATCGACCCGTTTTCTGGCGGCCGACGAGGACTTGATCCCCTTCGAACATCAAGTGACGGCCGAACGGATCGCCGAGCGTATCCGGCGGTTGGCGGACCGAGGCGTACGCATCGAGGCGTGCCACATCGCGCTGCGCGGCGTGGGTGTAGGGCCCGAGCAATTGCTGGAGCCGATAACCCCGGTGGCCAACACGTTCAACTCGCTGATCGGCTATCAGGCCAAGGGGTACGCACTGATCCCGATCCTGTAACGGCGAGGGAGGGCATGCAGGATCGCCGGACTCAGGCGGCCACCACCGCCACTTCCGCCGGGTCGCGTTGCTCCCCGCCGGTCTCCGCCGAAAGGCCGAGATTGTGCCAAATGCGTTCGCTGATGGGCGCCTTGTTCAACGTGTAGAAGTGCAGCCCCGGCGCCCCGGCATCCAGCAGGTCCCGGCACATGTCGGTGACCACGTCGATGCCGTACTCCAGGCGTGACTGGGGGTCGTCGGCGTACGCCTCCATGCGCTTGGCCAGCCAGCGCGGGATCTCCGCCTTGCAGGCGGCGGCGAAGCGCGCCTGCTGCTCGTAGTTGGCCAGCGGCATCACGCCGGGGACGATGGGGATGTCGACACCGCGCTTCTCGCAGTCCTCCACGAACCGGTAGTAGCAGTCGGCGGAGTAGAAGAACTGGGTGATGGCCGAGTCGGCGCCGGCCCGCACCTTGCGCACGAAGTTGTCGAGATCGCCGCGGGCGTCGGGGGCCTCCGGGTGAAACTCCGGGTAACACCCCACCTCGATGCGGAAGTGATCGCCGGTGGTCTCCCGGATGAACGCCACCAACTCGTTGGCGTAGCGGAACTCACCGATACTCACCGAGCCCGACGGCCGGTCACCCCGCAGCGCCACAATGTACCGCACCCCCTGTTCCCGGTACCCCTCCAGGATCTCGCGGATGCCGTCCCGGGTGGAGTCGATGCACGAGAGGTGGGGAGCGGCGGCCGCCGTGCTCTCCCGCTGGATCTCCGCCACCGTCTCGAAGGTCCGGTCGCGGGTCGAGCCGCCGGCGCCGAAGGTGACCGAGAAGAAGGCCGGGTTCAGCCGTTCCAACCGCTTCCGGGTCTCGCGCAGGTTGATCACACCCTGATCGGTCCGTGGCGGGAAAAACTCGAAGCTGAAGACGCGGCCGTGCTTCCTCTGACTCTCCATCGATCGCTCCCCCATTACGCCGAGCCGTTCAATACCGGTACCAATCCGGCTTGAACGGCCCTTCCTTCGATACACCGATGTACTTGGCCTGCTCCTCGGTGAGTTCGGTCAGGTGGGCGCCGATCCGCTCCAAGTGGAGGCGGGCCACCTTCTCGTCCAGGTGCTTCGGCAGCACGTAAACGTCCTTCTCGTACTTGCCCGGGTTGGTGTACAGCTCGATCTGCGCCATCACTTGGTTGGTGAAGGAGTTGGACATCACGAACGAGGGATGCCCGGTGGCGCAGCCGAGGTTTACCAGCCGCCCCTCGGCGAGCAGGATGATCCGCTTGCCGTCGGGGAAAATGATGTGGTCGACCTGCGGCTTGATGTTCTCCCGCTCGTACTGCTGCAGGCTGGCCACGTCGATCTCGTTGTCGAAGTGGCCAATGTTGCAGACGATGGCCTGGTCTTTCATCGCCTTCATGTGATCGTGGGTGATCACGTTGTAGTTGCCGGTGGCGGTGACGAAGATGTCGGCCACCGGGGCCGCCTCCTCCATGGTCACCACCTTGAAACCCTCCATGGCCGCCTGCAGGGCGCAGATCGGGTCGATCTCGGTGATCCAGACCTGGGCGC
>SKYL01000099.1 GCA_007127935.1 Halorhodospira sp.
GTTGATACGCAGCATAGACACGATCCGTTGCTTCGCCAGGCGGTCCGGTACCGGGGGATCCTTTAATAGTACAGGTGCCGGTCCAGCAGGGTCAGCAGCCGTTGGGTCACGCGGTCGGGGGCGGGCTCACCGTCGGCCTCGGTAACCGACAGGCGGGTGCCTTCCGCATGCGCCTCCAGATGCACGTGAAATGGCCGAGGGCTGGTGTCGATCCGCCGGGCACGGGTGAAGAGGCGGCGGAAGAAACCGGGCTGACGGACCTCTCCGTCGGCATAGGGCTCGTAGCGGAGCACGTAGTAGAGGTCATCCCGCTGGCGGTCGAGGATGGTGAAGTCGTGCCGCTCCATGGCCTCGCCCACCCGGCCCCACGCCCCCTCCGGCGGCCACGGCAAGTCGAGGACCCACTCCTCGCCGTCGTGGACGACACGGGTGGGCACGGTCTCCGTGGGATCGGCATCCAACGGGGCCGCCTCACCCTCCTCTTCCACCCCATCGCCCGGCGGCGCCCGGCGGGGCGGGCGCTCCACCGGCCCCACCAGGTCGGGAGGGATCTTCAGGTGCTCCGGGTAGTCCACCTCGTCGCGATGGATCGGCTCGGAGGCGCATGCCGCCAACAGGAGAAGGGCGGCGGCACAGGCCGCCCATGAAGCGTTTGGTGTGGTCACCCGGCGGATCACAGGACGCCGACTTGCCGCATGGCTTGGCGCACCGCCTCCTGATGTTCCGGGGACAACCGCACCATCGGCAGCCGGATGCCGCCGTCGATGAGCCCCAGTTGCTCCACCGCCCACTTCACCGGAATGGGGTTGGTCTCCAGGAAGAGCGCCTTGTGCAGCGGGGCGAGCAGAGCGTCCAACTCCTCGGCGCGGGCCCGGTCGCCTTCCAGCGCGGCGGAGCACATCTTCTGCATGTGCCACGGAGCGACGTTGGCGCTGACCGAGATGGCGCCCTTGGCGCCGGCGTAGATCATCTCCCGGGCGTTGGCGTCGTCGCCGGAGAAGACGTCCAGCCGGTCGCCGCACCGCTCGATGACCTCCCGGGCGCGCTCCACGGTGCCGTACGCCTCCTTGATGCCGACGATATTGGGGATGTCGGCCAGCTCATCCACCGTGTCGGGGAGCATGTCGCAGGCGGTGCGCCCCGGGATGTTATAGAGGATCTGCGGAATCGGCACCGCCTCCGCCAGGGCGGTGAAGTGGCGGAGCAGCCCCTTCTGGGTCGGCTTGTTGTAGTACGGCACCACCAACAGCACCGCATCGCACCCGCCCTCCATCGCCGCGCGGGTCAGCTCGATAGCCTCCCAGGTGGAGTTGGCGCCAGTGCCACCGATCACCGGGATACGGCCCTTGGCGGCCTCCACCGTGCGGCGCATGACCTCCCGGTGCTCCTCGTAATCGAGGGTGGCCGACTCGCCGGTGGTGCCCACGGCGACGATGGCGTCGGTGCCCTGCTCCACATGAAACTGGACGAGCCGATCCAGCGCCTCGTAATCCACGGCGTCACGGATGCCGTCTTGGGACTTCATCGGGGTGACCAAGGCCACCATGCTGCCGCGGAACATCACCACCTCCACTGCCGTTGTTTAGCGCCGAACCAGCCGCCAAATAGTACTAAGTCTGAGCGCTGTCACGCCAGTGGCATGATAGACTGTGCGGCCTTGATTCCAAGCCATTACCTAAAGCTGGACCCATGCGCAACTTGATGGTCGTCACCGCCCTCGGCGAGGATCGCCCCGGCATCGTTCGTGAGCTGGCGCGTACCGTTTCCGACACCGGGTGCAACATCGAGGACAGCCGGATGACCGTCCTCGGCGGCGAGTTCGCCGTGCTCCTACTCATTTCCGGCCGCTGGAACGAGTTGGCGAAGCTGGAATCGGCGCTCCCCCACACCGCCAAGCGCATGGGGCTACAGATCCACATCAAGCGGACCGAGGGCCCCGAAGAGCGGCGGCAACTCCTCCCGTACACCGTGGAAGTGGTCTCCCTCGACCACCCCGGCATCGTCGCCGAGTTGGCGAACTTCTTCGCCACCCGCGAGATCAATATCCGCGACATGAACACCGCCAGTTACGCCGCGGCCCACACCGGCACCCCGATGTTGTCGGTCCACATGACGGTGGACGTCCCCGCCGGCATTCATATCGCCACCCTGCGGGACGAGTTCATGGATTTCTGCGACCAGATCAACCTCGACGCCGTCATGGAGCCGCTAAAATAGGCATCCGGCCATGAGGATCTATGTCCTCGACACCTCGGTCCTGATTCACGACCCCACCGCCCTGTTCCGCTTTCAGGAGCACGACATCTGCTTGCCGGCCGCAGTGCTGGAGGGGCTCGACGCCGCCAAGCAGGGGATCTCTGAGGTGGCGCGCAACGCCCGCCAGGCGAGCCGCTTCCTTGACGACTTGCTCCACGGCCACCCCCCGGACGCCCTCACCGACGGCGTTCCGCTGGGCGACGGCACGCCGGGCGCGCCCACCGGCCGGTTGCGTTTCGAGACCGAAACCCCGGGCCGGGGCGACACCGCGCTCCTGGCGGCGGCCCGCAATGTCGGACAGCGCTTTCCATCGTGCCGCGTGGTCCTCGTCTCCAAGAACATCAACCTGCGCATCCGCGCCCAGGTGGCCGGTCTCACCGCCGAGGACTTCGAGAGCGATCGCGTCATCGACGACATCGACCTTCTCCCGACGGGTCTGCTGGAGGTTCCGGCCCCGGTGGCGAAATCCCTGCGGGAGCGCGCCGGAGGCTGGGAAGTTCCGCTGCCCGCCGGGGTGGAGTGGTGGCCCAACCTCTGCCTCTATAACGAGGTGGAGGGGTTCGAGGCGGTGGTCCGCCGGATCGAACACGGCACGGCCCACTTGGCCCCGGTGATCGACTTCCGCCACGGACGCGCCGTCTGGGGCGTCCACGCCCGCAACCGGGAGCAGAACTTCGCCCTCCATCTGCTGATGGACCCGGAGATCGACTTGGTCACCCTCATCGGCGCCGCTGGCACCGGCAAGACGCTGCTGACCCTGGCCGCCGCCCTGGCCCAGACCCTGGACGAGCAACGCTACCGCGAGATCGTCGCAACCCGGGCCACGGTGGCCATTGGTGAAGAGATCGGCCACCTGCCGGGCACCGAGGAGGAGAAGATGACGCCGTGGATGGGGGCATTGATGGACAACCTGGAGGTCCTCAGCGAACCGGGCCACCGGAGCGGCTGGGCCCAGGCGGCAACGGCGGACCTGCTCCACTCCCGGATCAAGATCCGCTCCCTGGGCTTCATGCGGGGACGCACCTTCCTGGAGAAATTCCTGATCCTCGACGAGGCCCAGAACCTCACCGCCAAGCAGATGAAGGCGCTGATCACCCGGGCCGGCCCCGGCACCAAGGTGGTCTGCCTGGGCAACATCGCCCAGATCGACACCCCCTACCTCACCGAGGCCACTTCCGGGCTGACCGGGCTGGCGAGCCGTTTCAAGGGGTGGCCCCACACGGGCCACGTCACGCTGCGACGTGGAGAGCGCTCCCGGCTCGCCGACCACGCCTCCGAGGTGCTCTAACCCAGCCACCCCGGCCCTACTCCGCCGAGGGTGACGACGCCTCCGCCCCGGGCTGCTCCTCCGTCCGACGAATCCACGCCTTAATGATCGCCTGGATCACCGTCGCCAGCGGAATGGCGAAGAAGACCCCCCAAAACCCCCACAAACTGCCAAAGACCAGGATGGCAACGATGATCGCCACCGGATGGAGGTTGACCACCTCGGAGAAGAGCACCGGCACCAACACGTTGCCATCGAGCATCTGAATAATCGTGTAGACGGCGACGACATAGAGGAACATCTCGGTGGGCCCGAACTGGAAATAGGCGATGAGCGCCACCGGCAACGTCATCACGAAGGCGCCGACGTAGGGGATGATCACCGATAGACCGGTGCCGAGGGCCAACAACATGGCGAACTGCAACCCCAGGACCACAAACGCCGTGTAGGTGACCCCCCAGACGATCACGATCTCGATGAACTTGCCCCGCACGTAGTTGCCGATCTGCCGGTTCACGTCACCCCACACCTCGTAGGCCAGGGCACGGTGGCGGGGCATGTGCTCGGTGAGCCACCGCAGCATCAAATCCTTGTCCTTGAGGAAGAAGAAGACCAGGAACGGCACCAACACCGCGTAGATGGCCAGCATCGCCACCACCGCCACCGACCGCAGGGTGAAACCGGTTGCCACCCGCTGCGCCCACTCGATGGTCTCCCGGCGGATGGTGTTGAGCATCTCGCCGATCTGCGCCTCGGAAAAGAGATTCGGGTAGTGCTCCGGGAGTTGCAGCAGCAGCGCCTGGCCCTGGGTCAGAATGGCCGGCAACAGATCGACCAACTGGAGAATCTGACGATAGAGGGTCGGGATGAGCAACAGGAAGACCAGCAGCAGACACGCCGTAAAAAGCAGAAAGACCAACGTCACCGCCACCCACCGCGGCAAACCGAAACGCTCCAGCCCCCGCACCAAGCCTTCCAGCAGATAGGCGATCACCAACGCCGCGATCACCGGCGCCAGAGTATTGCCAAAGAAGATGACAATACCGAGGACCACCACCACCAGCAGGGCGAACGCCACCACCTGCGGGTCGTTGAATGTCTGCCGGAACCAGTTACGGACGAGTTCCACGGGTGCCTCCGTTATGCATGGTTACGCCATTGTACGGACTTGGGGGCGGGGGGCTATGTGTCGGGGACGTCGAACGGAGCGACCGCCTGGAGCCGGATCAGGCCCGAAGGGTGCGCGCATGGATGCGCGCACCGGGCGGCCGCGCCGGGAGCGCGTCCGCCCGGCCCCGGCGTAAGGCGAGGAGCGCAGTGGGTCCCCGAAACATAGCCCCCCGCCCCCAAGTCCGTACAATGGCGTAACCATGCCTCGCCATCAATGTGGGTATGGATGATAGTCCATTACAAGGAACGACCACCGGAACACACACCGCGCCCACGGGTCGAACGCGAATGATGCCCTTGTTCCTCCACCTACGTCGCCTCACCGTGCTGGCTGCCGCCTGTGGAATGCTTCTGGCCGCCCCCACCTCGGCCCAGGAAATCCAGCTCCCCCACATCGGCGGCCCCGGCGGCGATGCGCTGCCGGTGGCGGAGGAGCGGCGGCTCGGCGAGCAGATGATGCGCGAGATCCGCCGCTATCTGCCGCTGGAGGACGACCCCGAGGTCAACCAGTACATCCGCGACCTCGGCCACCGCCTCGCCGGCCATAGCGAGGACCCGGGGTACGGCTTTCACTTCTTTGTCATCGACAACCCCCAAATCAACGCCTTCGCCATGCCCGGCGGCTATATCGGCATCTATACCGGCCTGATCACCGCCTCGGAGTCGGAGAGCGAGTTGGGCGGGGTGGTGGCCCACGAGATCGCCCACGTCACCCAACGCCACATTGCCCGCAATTACGCCCAGGCCCAACGCCTGAACCTCCAGGCGGCGGCGGCCATCCTGGCCGGGATCTTGATCGGCGCCCACGACCCCCAGGCGGGCAGCGCGGCGGTGATGGCCGGTATCGCCGCGCCGATCCAGCAGCAGCTGGCCTACTCCCGGGACTATGAGCGGGAGGCCGACCGGGTCGGCGTGCGCAACATGGCCCGCGCCGGCCTCGATCCGGAGGGCATGCCCCGCTTCTTCCAGCGCCTCGCCGAGGCGTCGCAATACGCCGAGCAACCCCCCGAGTACCTGAGCACCCATCCGTTGACCCAGCGGCGGCTGACCGAAACCCAGGAGATGGCGGCCCGCCATCGGGATGTGGAGGTCTTCGAGAGCGGGGACCACGCCTTCATCCGCGCCCGGCTGCAGGTCGCCCGGGAGCGCACCGCCGCCGATGCGGTGGCGGTTATGAAGGACCGTATGGCCCGCGCGGAGACTCCGGCCCAACTCCGGGGGGCGCAATACGGCCTGGCCCTGGCGTTGGCCCGGGCCGGACGCAACGACGAGGCCCACCGGCTCCTCGACCGCCTGATGGACCAGCAAGGGGAGCGACTGCTGATCCTGCTGGCCCGGGCCGAGGTGGCACGGTCGGCGGAGGCGTGGGAGAAGGCGCTGGAGACCTACCAGGCCGCCGCCTCCCTCTACCCGGACAACCCGGCGCTGCTCCACCGTTACGCCGAGACCTTGATGTACCTGGATCGCCACGACGAGGCACGCCGCCTCCTGGTCCGCCACGCCCGCCCTGAGCAGCCGGCCCTCCTGCGCCTGCTGGCCGAGGCCGCCCACGGCGCGGGACGGGAGGCCGAGGGCTATATCGCCATGGCCAAGTACTACTATGTCCTGGGCGAGTTCAACAGCGCCATGGCCCAACTCAGCAACGCCTTACGGCACGCCGACGAGGCACCCTACCAGCGGGCCGAGGCGGAGGCGCTGCGGGATCGGTGGCAGGAGAGTATGCGGTCGCGTGGGGCCACGGGGCGGTGATGTCCTACTGAATGCCACGGCTTTTCTGGTCAGCCTCCTGCTAGACTAGGCTTCCGGATCACGCTGGCTGGGAACATGGTGAGCGGAGAACACTTCGAGGCCGATTGGCTGGACCTCCTGCAAGGCATGGAGCGTCAAGGGCGCGCCTTCTGGCGGGAGGCGGTCCAACAAGTGGCCGCCGCGCCGAATCTACCAGGCGGAGAGGCCGGCGATGCCTTCGCCGAACTCTGGCGCACGCTGAAGGCGGAGGACGCCACCGGCGAGCAATTGGATGCAGCCATCCAGCGCATCCGCCGGCAATTGGACGCGGCCTTCACCCTGGCCGGCACCGCCGTACTGCCCGGCGCGGTCGCCGCCGCCTTGCGCAAAGCCGCCGATCACCCCGGCGGCGGCGAACACGACCCGCCGCTCTGGCTGATGCCGTGGGTGGCCACCGTCTCCCACCGTCTCGGCCCCTTCCGCAAGCAGCAACAGCGTTGGGACGAGTTGCTGGCGGCCCTCGACCATTA
>SKYL01000307.1 GCA_007127935.1 Halorhodospira sp.
CCACATCCCGCAGGATCTCCGGCTCCGCCCCTACGCCCAACGGAAAGAGCGTGGTAACGATGATAAAGAACGCCAGGACGGTCAACCCATCCTGCCGCCGCATCAAGATCAGCGAAACATCCCGCTTCAACAGCGCCCACAGCATCTTCCCCATGGGCATCAATCCAGCGCCAGGGTGCGCGCGTCGCGCATCCCATCCAGCGGCTGATGGCTGGTGGCCACCACCAACCCACCCGCGTCCAAGTGCTTGCGGAACAGCCCCAGCAACATCTCCACGGCGCGCACGTCCAGCGCCGTCAACGGCTCATCCAGCACCCACAGCTCCGCCGGCGAGAGCAGGAGCCGGGCCAGGGCGACCCGCCGCCGTTGCCCTTGGGAGAGGTGGCGGACCGGGATATCCTCGCGGCCGGCCAACCCCATCCGCTCCAGCGCATCGAGCCGCGCCTCTTCGCCGCCGCCCTCGCCGCGCAGGCCGTCCTGCACCTCCAGGTTCTCCATCGGGGTCAACTCCTCCTTGACCCCGTCCCGGTGGCCGAGAAAGAGCAAGTGGGCGCGGTACTCCTCTTCCAGTTCACGGATGTTCCGGCCGTCCCAGCAGAGCTGCCCTTGGGCCGGTTCAGTCAGGCCGCAGATGGCCCGGAGCAAAGTGGTCTTGCCACAGCCGTTCCGCCCGCGGACGAAGAGCATCTCGCCGGCGTGGAGTTCGAAATCGACCTGGGAGAAGAGGGCGGCATCGCCCCTGCGGCAACTCAACCCGTGGCCGGTCAAGCGCGGCTTCGCGCGCTCTTGATCCGGGGCCGGGCCGTCACTGGCGGCCATCATTACTGAGACATCCTCCTGAAGGCCACCCGGGCGCGGCCTCTTTGTGCAGGCACAAACACTGCCGCAAAGGATACGGTCATTGCAACCGTAACGGGAGCAGCGCGAGGGGATAGCTTACCTGATCAGGCGCAAGAAACCGTCATTGCGAGCGCGCTCGCAATGACGAGGGGCGTTCGCGACGGCGGTCTTCAGTGATCGCCGCCGGCGGCGGCCTTCTCCTTCTTTCTCCGGACCGTTGCGTTCACTTCATCGATCAGGCGGCGGACGTTGGTCTCCAACGTCGCATCAGGCACCACCACCACGGTGTGTTCGCCGATGGACGCCTTGAAGCGCGGCGCCTCCTTGCTCACGTCGTAGGCCTCGGTGAGCTTCTCCACCAGTTTCTCCAGCAACATGGGGGAGATGTTGCCCTCATCGACGAGGGCCTTGAAGTGCCTGACCGCTCCGTCCTCGATCCAGGCCAACGCGAACTGCTTCGGGGGGTTGCCGACGAAGACGTACCCGCCTTGCTCGGAGGGCACCAGCTCCATGCGCTCCCCTTTGAACTCGTCCGCCAGCCTGTTTAGAGGCTCCAGATGCTCTTTCAACCGCCGTGCGGCGTCACTGCCCGCGTCCAGTTCGGGATGGTTCGGTTCGGTCTGCCCGAACAGCTTGGCCATGAGACCCATACGCACCTCCGCGACTGCTTGTATCCAAGGCACCTACGGCACCGGTGAACTCACTCTCCGGTTTTCCCCACATAATTATAAGGTTAGCCTACCGTAACCGTTTTTTCGAGTCACCACTCTATTGGACGACAAAGCCGGTGAGGTAGACGGCGTTGACCTCGCCCCGCACCTCCCCCTGCTCAAGGATATCGTTGACGATCTCCACCATCCGCCGCTGCAACGCCTCCCGTCCGTTCCGCTCCCGCAGCGCCTCATAACGCTGCTCCGCCAATTCCTTGAGCAAGGCCCTGCGGATCATCTCCCGGCGTTCCACTACCCCCTCGAAGGTCTCCTCGTAGACCGTCATCAACGTGGCTTCCACCTGGATGAAGCGGACCGGATCGCTCTGTTCCAGGCTCACCGTCAACGGCGGCCTCAGTTCGAGGTACTGCGGCTCCCCCGGCTCCAACTCGTCACTTTCTTCTTCCACGATCCAGGCCGGCGGGACGATATATCCAGCCACCATGGAAAAGGTGATCCCCAGGATCGACAAGCCGATGAGGATCAGCAGGATCAGTTGGGCGTATAGCAGCTTCAATCCAGGCCGCTCCCTGTCATGTCCGGATCGCGGACGGATCCCTGGGGATGGGGCGTGGCGTGCGGGCCGGATCGGTGGGTAAGTCCACCTCGTGGATCGCCCCCTCCCGCCAGTAGGCGATGCGCACCGTCCCCTCCCCCGCGGCCCGCACCCGCTCCAGGAATTCCATGGGGCTGCGCGGCGTCACACCGTCCACTTCCACCAGCAACACTCCGGCCTCGATGCCCGCCTCGGCGGCGGCCCCCGTGGCGCCGCTGACCAGGACGCCGTCGCGATCGGGCAAGCCCAGGGCCTCGCGCAGGTCGGCGGTTGCCGTCATCACCGTAATCCCGATGGCGCTGGCCACCGGATCGTCCTCCAGCGCCTCGTAGTCGAGCTGCCGCCCGGCCTCCAACACCTTCGGGGAGATATGGATCGAGGCGCCGGCACGCAAGGCCAAGGCGATGGCATCGCTGGCCCGGCTGTCCACGAAGACCGGCTCGTCCCGGCCTTCCACCGCCAGCTGGACCATGCCGAGAAAAGTGCCGGCCACCAAATCGTCGACGAAGACCCGCTCGATCCCGGCGCCGGCGGCGGCCAACAGATCACCGGTAAGATCGTGGGTCATCGGCCGGGGCGGCTCCAGACCGGCCAGCTTCTCCAAAATCGCCCGCGCCTCGGCCGGACCGATGAAGATGGGGACGATATCCCCCGAGGCGGGCTCGCGCAGCAACACTACCGGGGCGCCGGTATGCCGTTCCACGGCAACGGTGCCGACCTCCACCTCCAGCATCTCGTCCACCGGAACGGCCAACTCCCGCGCACCGGCCGCCGCCACCCAAAAGATCAAGACAAGCGTGGCGGCCGGAAGGCCCCATCGGCGCTGGGTGGTTGCTCGCATGGGGATCGCTCTCATCGCTCGGCGTACCCGACGGCGGCCGTGGCCCGATGGCGCCATTCTAGCAGCCCGCCGGACGGCGGGGCGCTACTCGGCGAGGCCGTGCTGCAACGCGTAGCGAACCAGGCCACTGAGGGAGTCGATCCCCAGCTTGCGCATCAAGCGAAATTTATGGGTGCTGACCGTCTTCGGGGAGATGTGGAGGGCCTCGCCGATCTCGTTGATCCCGCTGCCCTGGACCAAGTGGAGAAAGACTTGGTACTCCCGATCGGAGAGGAGCGTGTGGGGCGCGTCCTCGGCCACCGCGGCGGACTCGAAGACCATGCGGGCGGCCAACGCCGGGTCGATGGCCTGCCCCCCGGCGGCCACTTGACGAATGGCGGCGATCAGGTCCTCCGGATCGCTGCCCTTGGTCAGGTAGCCGGAGGCGCCGGCCTTGATGGCCCGGCCAGCGACCTGGCTCTCCGCGTACATGGAGAGGACCAGCATCGGCAGCCGAGGGTCCTCCTTGCGCACCCGCTTGATCAGATCGACGCCGCTGGGACCGGGCATGCTCATGTCGAGAAGCAAAAGGTCGAAGGGGGGCGAGGCGCCTCGCACCTGCTCGATCACCTCCCATCCGTTCTCCGCCTCCCCGGCCACTTGCAACTCGGGCGCCAAGGCCAGGATCTGGCGCAGTCCCTGGCGCACTACACTGTGATCGTCGGCCACAAGGATGCGTGTCACGAAACCTTTTCCCTATCCCTCTCGTCGTCCGTTCGTCCGCACGGAATCCTCACGGACAGCTTGGTGCCGCCGCCCGGCCGGCTCTCCACCTGCGAGTTCCCCCCCAGGATTAGCGCTCGCTCGCGCATGCCCATGAGGCCGAACGCCTTGCGGTTCCGCACCTCGGCCGGATCGAATCCGACCCCATTGTCCCACACCCGCAATGAAAGCGTATCGTCTTCCTGCTCGATGCGCACCTCCACCTCGCTGGCCTGGGCGTGGCGGGCGATGTTGGTCAACGACTCCTGCAGGATACGGAAGAGCGCGGTGGCGCGCTCATCGTCCACATCGAGGTGCTCCAACGGGGCGTGGAGCCGGCACCGGACGCCGGTGCGCTCCTGCAAGTCGGTCAGCAACCACTCGGCGGCGTAGACCAGTCCCATATTCAGCGCGTGGGGCCGCAGGGCGGTGGCGATGTTGCGCACCACGTCGACGGTGGTGGAGATGGTCTCCTTCATCCCTTCGATCTTTTTCGACAGGTCGGGGTGGTCCGCGCCGTACCGGGTCTGGAGCAGGGCCACGTCCATCCGCAATGCGGTGAGGTACTGCCCCAGTTCATCGTGGATCTCCCGGGCGATGCGCGCCCGCTCCTCCTCCCGGTCCTGCTCCCGGTGGGCGGCCAACTCGCGCAGCTTGCGCTGCGATTTGAGCAGTGCACCCTCGAACTGCCGCCGGTCGAAGATCAACGACAGGGTATTGGCCAACATCTCCAACACTTGGCGCTCCTCGCTGGCCCACTCCCGCTTGCCGCTCACCACGTCGAGGCCGACGAACCCCTCCAGCACCCCTTGCCGGTGGATCGGGGCCGCGATCAGTGCGCGGATCTCCTGGCGCTGGAGCAAATCGCGCTCCACCACCGCCTCCGGCGGCAGGTCGTCCAAGCTGGAGAGGGCCACCACCTCCGGCCGCCGAAGCTGCTCCATCCACCACGGCGCGGCGTCGAAGGGAAGCGCTTGAAGATCGTCACGCTGGGGCGCCACGCCGTCGCGGCACCACTCGTGCGTGTTGCTGATGGTCTCCCCGCCGTCATCGATACGGAAGATATAGCTGCGGTCAACCTCCATCAGTTGGCCCACATCTTCGAGGGTCTCGGCAATGGCGCCATCCACGGCGCTCGACGGCAAGCTGATGCAGCGGCGTGAAAAATCGAGCAAGAACATGTGGACCGCCAACTGCTTGCTCAACAACGCCCGCGCCAACTGGGGTTCGGTGACGTCGAGGATGATCTCCAGCTTGGCGACCTCGCCGTCCCGCCCGCGCAGCGGCACGGCGGTGATGTCGTAGATGCGGCCGTTGGGCGCCTTGACCTGGTAACGGACGGCCTTCCCCTCGCCGATGACCTCGCCCAACCGACAGTAGCCGCACGGCCGGTCGGTGCGGCCGACGCCGCGGTAGCAAATCTCTCCGACCTGGTCGCCGAACGCGCCCACCAGGACGCTGTTCATCTCCCGTACCCGGTAGTCGCGATCCACCACGAAGAGCCCGATGCCGGCGTCGCTCATGGCGTCCAGCAACCGCCGCTGGTAGGCGAGGGTCTCATGCAGGTCGGTCTCCGCCTGTTTGCGGTCGGTGACGTCGTGCACGGTACCGGTCCCGCGCACCATCCGCCCGTGTTCGTCGAACTCGAACTCCGCCCGCTCGCGGACCCACTTGATCTCACCATCCACGACGATGCGGTGGGTGATGTCGTAACGGGTACCGCCGTTGACGCTCTCCCGCCACACCTGATCGACACATCCCCGGTCCTCGGGATGGACGCTGGCGAGGAAGGCCTCGTAGTCCATGGTTGTGCCGTGGGGAATCCCGAAGATGCGGTAGGTCTCAGCCGACCAGTAGAGCCGGTTGGTAGCGACATCGAGCGCCCAACTACCCAGCTTGGCCTGGGCCTGGGCCGTGGCCAGATGCGACTCGCTCTCCCGCAGCGCCGCCTCCATCGCCCGGCGTTCGGTGACGTCCTGAAAGAGCACCACCGCACCGGTGATGCGCCCTTTCTCCTGGACGGCCGCGGCGGTGTACTCCACCTCCAGGGGCGTTCCGTCCCGCCGCCAGAAGACCTCGTCGTCAATACGCCGGGTCACCCCGTCGCGCAGCACCGCGTGGATGTGGCACTCGCTTTGTGGGTAATCGCTGCCGTCGGAACGGGCGTGGTGCACAACCGGGTGCATGGGGCGGCCGATGAGTTCGTCCCGGGAATATCCCAATAGCCGCTCCGCCGCCGGATTGACGAAGGTGACCCGGCCCTCGGTATCGAGACCGTAGATACCCTCCCCCGCGTGTTGCAGCAGCAGATCATAGCGGTCCACGGTTCCCCCCGGTCTCATCATGTCGCCACCCCTCCCCGGACAAGGGGGGGTCGTGGCGGCATGCCACCGCCGCTACCCCCGGATAGACACGGAGAACGTAGGGGCTTGCTTGCTTGCTTGCTTGCTTGCTTGCTTGCGCAACATTCCTTCCTTTGGGCCCGGAACCTGCAGTGGCGGCCTCCAAACCGGCCGGCGGGCAAGGTGCATTCCGTCGCGAGAATGTGTCCTCGTTAGCACCTCACGGATAATCCGATGAATCTACACTGGAAAGGCGCCGGCGGTAAATCGGAGAACACCGACCGGGACGACGCAAACCGTCATTGCGAGGAGCGCAGCGACGAAGCAATCTCCATGGGTTGACGTCCAAGCGCGGGGAGATTGCTTCGTCGCTGCGCTCCTCGCAATGACGGAGGATTCATGACGGGGTATTCATGACGGGGTATTCATGACGGAGGATTCGCTTGGGCGATGCCCCCCTTACGGCGGCACCCGATTGCACGCCGGCGGCACACCAAACGTCGAGCAGAACGCCCAATAGACCGCCCGCTCCACCTCCCGCCACCCGTCCCCCACGCGGCAATACCGGAACCGGGCCACCCCTGATCGCGTCAACTGCCGCAACAACCCATTGCCACTGTTGCCGCGCACATGGTCGGCCAACCGCGTTCGCAGATTTTTGGCGCTGCCGATATAGATGATGCGGGTGGCGTGAGACGACGGCGAGGTGGAGCGTAGCTCGTAGACCCCCGGGCACGGCAGCGCGTCCGGGCGCACTCCGTCCCGGGTCAGCGGCGCCAACGGCGAGAAGCCCCGGGTGGCGGACGTGTACTCCAAGTGCGCGGCCCGGCGGCGGGCGGGGGCGATCCCCAACTCCTGCCGCATCTGGCCGACGGCGCGGCCGGTGACCCGCGTCCCGTAGTCGTGCCACAAA
>SKYL01000147.1 GCA_007127935.1 Halorhodospira sp.
CCCCTCCCGATCAGCCCAAATCCGCACAGCCCGGCCAGAGGATCTTTGGAGGATCAATCGTGTCGGGAGCGCGTCGTTATTTTGGTACGGACGGGATTCGGGGGCGTGTGGGGGAGGCGCCCATTACGCCCGATTTCATGCTCCGCTTGGGGTGGGCGGCCGGACAGACCATCCGCCGGAAGGGCGGAGACAGCGTCGTCATCGGCAAGGATACGCGGCTCTCCGGCTACATGTTCGAGTCGGCCCTGGAGGCCGGTTTCTCCGCCGCCGGGGTCCACTCCCGGCTGCTGGGGCCGATGCCGACACCGGCCATCGCCTATTTGACCCGCACCCTTCGTGCCGGTGCCGGGGTGGTCATTAGCGCCTCCCACAATCCGCACCACGACAACGGGATCAAGTTCTTCTGCCCCAACGGCATGAAGCTGGACGACGCCGCCGAGACGGCCATCGAGGCGCTCCTGGAAGAGCCGCCGCGGGTGGTGGCGTGCGACGGGCTGGGGCGGGCCCAGCGGGTCACCGACGCGCCGGGGCGCTATATCGAGTTCTGCAAAAGCTCCGTGGGCCGCGACGCGACCCTCAATGGCCTTCACATCGTGGTCGATTGCGCCCACGGCGCGACTTACCACGTGGCGCCACCGGTCTTCCGCGAGATGGGCGCCAAGGTTTCGGTCATCGGCAACGATCCGGACGGGCTGAACATCAACGTGGAGTGCGGCTCCCAGTATCCCGACGCGCTGAGCCGGGAGGTGGTGCGGCGGGGCGCCGATCTCGGCATCGCCTTCGACGGTGACGGCGATCGGGTGGTGATGGTGGATGGCCAGGGCCGCGTGGCGGACGGTGACGCCCTGCTCTACGTCATTGCCGCTGAGCGGGTGGCCCGGGGTGAGTTGCGTGGCCCGGTGGTGGGGACGTTGATGAGCAATCTCGGGTTGGAACACGCTCTGGCCCGTCTCGAAGTCGGCTTTGAGCGGGCCCAGGTGGGGGACCGCTACGTCTTGGAGCGGCTGCGGGCCGTGGGCGGCGTCGTCGGTGGCGAGTCGTCCGGGCACATCATCTGTCTCGATCGCACCACCACGGGCGACGGCATCATCTCGGCATTGCAGGTGCTCGAGGTGATGGTTAACCGGGGGCGGTCGCTGGCCGATCTGGTGGCCCCCATGGAGTGCTACCCCCAGCGCATGATCAACGTCCCGCTGGCGCCGGGGGGTAATCCGCTGGAGAGCCCGGCGGTGGGCGAGGCGGTGCGCCGGGCGGAGGTGGAGTTGGGAGACGGCGGCCGGGTTCTGCTCCGTCCCTCCGGTACCGAGCCGGTCCTGCGGGTGATGGTCGAGGGGTACGACGAGGGGCTGGTCGTACGCACGGTGGAGACACTGGCCGAGGTAGTCTCCCAGGCGGGCGGTCGCCCCGGCGGCTAAACGGGCGGCCAAGCGGGAGGGCGGGTTTGATTTCCGTCCCGCCGACCGGTACGCTTGCCCACCTTTCCTGACAGAGTCAAGAGGCGAAGGGACCATGCGCCGGATGATCATTGCCGGAAACTGGAAGATGAATGGAGACCGCGACCTGGTGCGCCGGGTGGCGGAGCGGTGTGCCGGAGCCCGCGTGGATGGGGTCGACCTGCTGGTCTGCCCGCCGTTCCCGTTGTTGCCCGCCATGGTGGAACAGGCCCCGGAAGGGTTGGCGGTGGGCGCGCAGGACGTCAGTGAGTACGCCTCCGGCGCCTATACCGGTGAGGTCTCCACCGCGATGCTGGTGGAGGCGGGCTGCCGCTACGTCTTGGTGGGGCACTCCGAGCGGCGGGCCCTCTTCGGCGACACCGACGCCCGGGTGGCGGCCAAGTTCGCCGCGGCCAAGGGAGCTGGGCTGACCCCCGTGCTCTGTGTCGGGGAGACCCTGGAAGAGCGCGACGCCGATCGTACCGAGGCGGTGGTGGCCACGCAGTTGGACGCTGTCTTCGACGCCTGCGGCGCCGAGGCGTTCCGGAACGCGGTGATCGCCTACGAGCCGGTGTGGGCCATCGGTACCGGGCGGAACGCGACGCCGGAGCAGGCCCAGGCGGTGCATGCCTTTATCCGCGAGCGGGTGGCCGGCAAGGATCCAGCGACGGCCGATGGCCTTTCGATTCTCTATGGCGGCAGCATGAAGCCCGATAACGCGGCAGAGTTGCTGGCCTGCCCCGATGTGGACGGCGGACTCATCGGCGGGGCCTCCCTGGACCCCGAGGCGTTCCTTGCCATCCATGCGTGCGCGCGTCCCGGAGGCTGACCAGAGCTTATGTTCCAAGCGATTCTCGCCGTTCATGTTCTGATCGCCATGACGCTGGTGGTCCTGGTGTTGTTGAACCAGGGCAAGGGCGCCGACATGGGGCCGGCCTTCGGCAGTGGAGCGTCGAGCACGGTCTTCGGCGCCCGCGGTTCGGCCTCGTTCCTGACCAAGGTTATTACCTTGCTGGGCACGGCCTTCTTCGTCACCAGCTTGTCGCTGGCGATTATCGCCGCCCGCGGCGTGACGGAACCGACAACGGTGGTGGCCGAGGAGCCCGATGAGATCCCCGCCGCTCCGGCGGTGGAGGTGCCGGACGATACGCCGGTGGCGCCGGATGACCCGGAGATGCCGGTGGCGCCGCCGCCGCCCGCCGAGTGAACGGCGGCGTCCCAGTACGGATGCATTTCCGTTGATGGGGGCCGTTCCGGCTGGTAAAGTAGCTCCGCTGCCGGGGCCGCACGGACCCGGCCCCCGTGTAGCAACCATTACGCCGATGTGGTGGAACTGGTAGACACGCCGTCTTGAGGGGGCGGTGGCGAAAGCCGTGCCGGTTCGAGTCCGGCCATCGGCACCATCATCGCGAGGGGAGGGATCCCTCTCCGTCTCTTCGCTCGTATTCAGTATAACTGATTGATTTGTTTGCCCATAATGTAGGGCCCCAGTTGACAATATCGGGGGCTCTCATTAGACTCCCCGCCGTTCACTGCGGTATAAGAAGCCCCCTCGACAAGGGCGGCCGCGGTGCCGGATAAGTGGAGCGGGGCGATGCTCGAAAACTACCTGCCGGTCCTTCTCTTTATTGTGGTCGGCCTCGTCTTTGGTGTGGTGCCGCTGCTGGCCGGTTTCGTCCTCGGCCCCCGCCGCGACGACCCCGAGAAGCAATCGCCGTACGAGTGCGGCTTCGAGGCCTTCGAAGACTCGCGCATGAAGTTCGACGTGCGCTACTACCTGGTCGCCATCCTCTTCATCCTCTTCGACCTGGAGATCGCCTTCCTCTTCCCGTGGGCGGTGGTCCTGGACGATATCGGATTGTTCGGGATCCTGGCCATGGGTCTGTTCGTCGGGCTGCTGCTGGTCGGCTTCCTTTATGAGTGGAAGAAAGGGGCGCTGGAATGGGAGTAGAAGGGCTGCTCGAGCGCGGCTATATCACCACCTCCGCCGATAAGCTCATCAACTGGGCGCGCACCGGTTCCATGTGGCCGGTCACCTTCGGCTTGGCCTGCTGCGCGGTGGAGATGATGCACGCCGCCGCCGCGCGCTACGATCTGGATCGCATCGGGATGATCTTCCGGCCCAGCCCTCGGCAGTCGGATGTGATGATCGTCGCCGGCACCCTGTGCAACAAGATGGCGCCCGCCCTGCGCAAGGTCTACGACCAGATGCCGGAACCCAAGTGGGTGATCTCCATGGGCTCCTGCGCCAACGGCGGCGGTTACTACCACTATTCGTACGCGGTGACCCGCGGATGCGACCGGATCGTCCCCGTGGACGTCTACGTACCGGGGTGTCCGCCGACGCCCGAGGCCCTGTTCTACGGCATCTTGCAGTTGCAGAACAAGATTCGCCGCACCAACACCATTGCGCGCTAGGGGGGTGGATGGCTGATCCGCAAACACTCAACGAGGCGCTGCAGTCGCACTTTGGGGACCGGCTCGCCGCCGCGAAGGTCGCCTTCGGCGAGGTGGATGTGGAGGTGCGTCCCGAAGACCTGACGGCGGTAATGACGGAACTGCGCGACGCCGCCCCGTTCCGGTTCGATCAACTCCTGGATGTGGCCGGCGTGGACTACGCCGCCTACGGCCAGGGGGAGTGGATCACCGAGCGCGCCACCGACACCGGGTTCAGCCGTGGGGTCGGCGACCCGACCACGCCGCGCCTGGGCCTGACCGGTCTCTACGGTGTTCAGGAGATCACCGAGAAGACCGGCCGGCGCTTCGCCGCCGTCTATTTGTTGCTGTCGGTGGAGCACAACCACCGCCTGCGGGTGCGCTGCTTCGCCGCCGACGACGATCTGCCGGTGGTCGATTCGATGACCGGCATCTGGCCGTCGGCCAACTGGCCGGAGCGGGAGGCGTTCGATCTCTTCGGCATCGTCTTCGAGGGGCACCCCGATCTGCGGCGCATCCTCACCGACTACGGCTTTGTCGGCCACCCGTTCCGCAAGGACTTCCCCCTCATCGGCAACGTGGAACCGCGCTACGACGTGGAGAAGGGGCGCGTGGTCTACGGGCCGGTGGAGATCGAGCCCCGGGTATTGGTGCCGCGGGTGATCCGCGACGACCACCGTTACAAGGGCCGCGGCGAACAGCCGGAGGAGCGCGCCGATGGCTGAGTTCCAGAGCTACACCCTCAACTTCGGTCCCCAGCATCCGGCCGCCCACGGTGTGCTCCGCCTGATCCTGGAGATGGAGGGCGAGACCATCACCCGCGCCGACCCCCACGTGGGCCTGCTCCACCGGGGGACGGAGAAGCTGGCCGAGTCGAAGCCGTACAACCAGTCCATCGGCTACATGGACCGGCTCGACTACATGGCGATGATGTGCAACGAGCACGGCTACGTGCTGGCCGTCGAGAAGCTGCTCGGCATCGATCCGCCGGTGCGCGCCCAGTACATCCGCGTGATGATGGACGAGGTCACCCGCATCCTGAACCACCTCCTGTGGCTCGGCACCCACGGCCTCGACGTGGGGGCGATGACGGCGTTCCTCTACACCTTCCGCGAGCGCGAAGACCTCATCGACGTCTACGAGGCGGTCTCCGGCGCTCGGATGCATGCGGCCTACTACCGGCCCGGCGGCGTCAACCGCGACCTGCCGGAGCAGATGCCGAAGTACGAGCCCTCTCCATACCGCAGCGAGAAGGAGTTGCGGGAGATGAACCGGGCCCGCGAGGGGTCGGTACTCGACTTCCTGGACGACTTCTGCCAGCGTTTCCCCGGCTGCGTCGACGATTACGAGACCCTGCTCACCGAGAACCGGATCTGGAAACAACGGCTGGTGGACGTCTGCGTCGTCGATGCGGATCGCGCCAAGGCCCTCGGCTTCACCGGTCCGATGCTGCGCGGTTCCGGCGTGGCGTGGGATCTGCGTAAGACCCAGCCCTACGAGGTCTACGACCAACTCGATTTCGACATCCCGGTGGGGACCAACGGCGACTGCTACGACCGCTACCTGGTGCGCATGGAGGAACTGCGCCAGTCGACGCGGATCATCGAGCAGTGCATCCGGTGGTTGCGCGCCAACCCCGGCCCGGTCCGCATCGACGATCCAAAGGTGAGCCCCCCGTCCCGCGAGGCGATGAAGGACGACATGGAGTCGCTGATCCACCACTTCAAGCTCTTCAGCGAGGGGTACTGCACCCCGCCCGGCGAGGTCTACGCCGCGGTGGAGGCGCCCAAGGGGGAGTTCGGCGCCTATATCGTCTCCGACGGCGCCAACAAGCCGTACCGGCTGAAGATCCGGCCGCCGTGCTACATCCATTTGTCGGCCATGGACGAGATGATCCGCGGCCATATGCTGGCCGATGTGGTGACCCTCATCGGCTCCCTCGACGTGGTCTTCGGGGAGGTGGATCGGTGACCGCCACGACCTCTTCCAATCCCGTGCTCACCGCCGAGCAGTGCCAGCAGATCGACCACTGGCTGGCGAAGTTTCCGGAAACCCCGGAGGGGCGGCAGTCGGCGGTGATCCCGTCGCTCCATATCGTCCAGGACGCCAACGGCGGCTATCTGGAGCGGCGGCACGTGGAGGCGGTGGCCGACTACATCGGCATGTCCCGCACCACCGCCTTCGAGGTGGCGACGTTCTACTCCATGTTCCACCTCGACCACCCGGTGGGCCGCCACAAGGTCAGCATCTGCACCAACATCTGCTGCTGGCTCAACGGCGCCGAGGATCTGGTGCGCTATGCCGAGGAGAAGTTGGGCGCCCGGCTGGGCGAGACCACCGAGGACGGCCGGATCACGCTGGTCCGCGAGGAGGAGTGCCTGGCCGCCTGCACCGGCGCGCCGATGCTGATCGTCGACGGCCACTATCACACGCATCTGACGCGCGAGAAGATCGACGAGATCTTCGACGCGCTCCAGTAAGCCCGGAGGGAGCATGGTCAACCAGGTCTGCTTCACCACCCTCGGCCACGATGAGCCCTGGAGCCTGGAGACGTACCGCAAGGTGGGCGGGTACCAGGCCCTGGAGCGGATTCTGCGCGAGCGGGTACCGGCCGAAGAGGTGATCGAGACCGTCAAGAAGAGCGGCCTCCGGGGCCGCGGCGGCGCCGGCTTCCCGCCGGGGATCAAGTGGGGCTTCATGCCCAAGGGCGACGTTCAGAAGTACATCATCTGCAACTCCGACGAGTCGGAGCCGGGCACCTGCAAGGACCGCGACATCCTGCGCTTCAACCCCCACGCGGTGATCGAGGGGATGGCTATCGCCGGTTACGCCATGGGGGCGACGGTGGGTTACAACTACATGCGCGGCGAGTTCCACCACGAGCCCTTCGAGCGCATGGAGCAGGCCGTGAAGGAAGCCTA
>SKYL01000303.1 GCA_007127935.1 Halorhodospira sp.
ACCTTGCGCCCGCGGGTATCCATGATCCCGCGGTGCTCCAGGTACTTCATGAAGCGGGCCTGCTGGATCGCCTGGATCGGCCCCAACCCCATGGAGACGGTGGGGAACTGCCAGAAATCTGGCATCAGCCAGGGATGGGGATAAGAGGTGATCCCCTTCCCGTCCACGTCCTGCCGGAACCCTTTCAGCTTCTCCTCGCTGAACCGCCCCTCCAGGAAGGCGCGGGCGTAGATCCCCGGCGCCGAGTGGCCCTGGATGAAGACCATGTCGCCGCCGTGATTGTCGGTGGGGGCGCGCCAGAAGTGATTGAAGCCCACCTCGTAGAGGGTGCAGGCCGAGGCGTAGCTGGCGATGTGACCGCCGATGCCGTCGTTGCGCTGATTGGCGTTGACAACCATGGCCAGGGCGTTCCAGCGCACCAGCGCCCGGATGCGCCACTCCAGGTGGTGGTCCACGTGCTCCGGCCGCGCCTCCAGGTGGCGGGGGATGGTGTTGATGTAGGCGGTGGTGGCCCGGAACGGCAGGTGGCCGAAGCGCCGCCGGCCCCGCTCCACCAGGGTCTCCAGCAGTTGCTGGGCGCGCTCCGGACCCTCGCTCTCGATGACCGCTTCCAGGGCCTCGAGCCACTCCTGGGTCTCTTCCGGATCGGGATCGTTGGAAAGGGGTTCTATAGCTGCCATGGCTTTACCTCGTGGGTAGTGACCACCTGCATGGGCACCGGTCCGGGTGGACCGTGATCACGCCGACCCGCTGCGATGCCTTTTGGGCAAACAGCCGGTGTCCCGGCGGTCGTCATTGTTGTTGGTTATTTGAAGCAACTCACCGTTGGCACGAAGGATAGCGCGTTTATCCGCCCTGGAGCCACCGGAGCCGTCACGCCTCGGAATGGGTTCCCTCGGAATGGGTTCGCCCGGCCGACATGCCGGCGGTGACGGCGAACCGCATGGCGTCCTCCACCCCCATCTCCACCGGCGTCACCGCCGACCGGGGAACCAGCAGGGTGTAACCACCCACCTGATAGCTCATGGGCGTGTAGACGGCCACCGTATCGGCACCGCCGAGCCCCGCCGGCAGGCCCTTCCAGTCACGGCGGGTAACGACCCCCAGCAGGCGGTAATCGGTGCCCGGCACCTGGACGGTAACAACTTGGTCGCCGGTGGCCTCGGCCTTGGAGACAAAGGTGAGCAGGTCCTGCACCGCGCCGTAGATGGTCTTCACCACCGGCACGCGCAGCAACAACCGCTCGGTGCCGGTCCACAGACGCTGCAGCAGGTAGACGTTGAGCAGCACACCGACGCCGAAGATGGTGCCGACGCCCATCAGTAAACCGAGGCCGGTGACGTACCACCCTTCCGGGAGCACCACCCGCGCCAGACCGCCCAACACCGCTTCGGCGGTGGCGCCGAGCCAGTAGAGGAGATAGAGGGTCACCACCGCCGGCAGGACCGCCAGCAGCCCCTTGAGGAAGATCCCGCCGATGCGTTTCATATGCCGCCCCTCCGTACCGCCGAGGTACGACCGGAGGGGATGGTGCCCCACCGGCCGGTGCTCGGGACGGCAGTATAGACGACCGTCAGCTGACCTTCGGATCCAACTCGCCGGCGATGTACCGATCCGCCATCCGCTCCATGCCGATGGGCTTGATCTTCGACGCCATGCCCGCCGACCCGAAGGCCTCGAAGCGAGCCTTGCAGATCTCTTTCATGGCGTCGGTGGACGCCTTGAGGAACTTGCGCGGATCGAAGTTGGAGGGGTTCTCGGCCAGGTGGCGGCGAATCGCCCCGGTGGAGGCCAAGCGCAGATCGGTGTCGATGTTGACCTTACGGACGCCGTTGCGAATCCCTTCCAGGATCTCCTCCACCGGCACGCCGTAGGTCTCCGGGAGATCACCGCCAAACTCCCGGATCACCGCCAGCCATTCCTGGGGCACCGACGAGGAGCCGTGCATCACCAGGTGGGTGTCCGGCAGCCGCTTGTGGATCTCCTTGATCCGGCTGATGGCAAGGATGTCGCCGGTGGGCGGGCGGGTGAACTTGTAGGCGCCGTGGCTGGTGCCGCAGGCGATGGCCAGGGCGTCCACGCCGGTATCACGGACGAAGCGGGCCGCCTCCTCGGGATCGGTGAGGAGTTGGTCCTTGGTCATCTTGCCGGCGGCGCCGACTCCGTCCTCTTCGCCGGCCTCGCCGGTCTCCAGGGAGCCCAGCACGCCCAACTCGCCCTCCACCGAGACGCCGCCGGCGTGGGCCATATCCACCGTGCGCCGGGTGACGTCGGCATTGTAGTCATAGTCGGCGGGCGTCTTGCCGTCTTCCTTCAGCGAGCCGTCCATCATCACCGACGAGAAGCCGGACTGGATGGCCCGCAGGCACGCCGCCGGGGCGTTGCCGTGGTCGAGGTGGACGCAGAGCGGGATGTCCGGATACTGCTCCATGGCCGCCTCCATCAGATGGCGGTAGAACGGGACACCGGCATATTTCCGCGCACCGGCGGAGGCCTGGACGATGGCCGGACTGTCGCACTCCTGGGCCGCCTCCATGATGGCGTGGAGTTGCTCCATGTTGTTGGCGTTGAACGCCGGCATGCCGTAGCCGTGCTCGGCGGCGTGATCAAGCAGTTGACGCAGGGTAATCATTGCCATCTCGGGTTCTCCTCCCCAGGAATCGACTTCTGAAACGGAAGGCGTCAAGCAGACAGGGATGGGTCAGCAACCCACCCGCCCGCCTTCGCCGGAATCAATTGCTGTACATTGCCAGGGCATCTTCCACGGTGACGATCTTCATCGTGTTGGTGCCCCCGGCCTCGCCCATGCGCTCCCCGTGAGTGACCAGGACATGGTCCCCCGGCGCCACCAGGCCCCTGGTCTGCAACTGGCGCAGCAGCGCCTGTTTGACCGCCAGCAGATCGCTGCCGCCCTCGGGATCGAACTCCAGCGGATAAACCCCGCGGAAGAGGGTCACCCGGCCACGCGCCACCACGCGGGGCGTCACCACGTAGATCGGCAACCCCGAACTGATGCGGGACATCCACAGGGCGGTGGCCCCGGACTCGGTCATGGCGATGATCGCCTTAACATCGTAGTGATTGGCGGCGTACATCGCCGCCATGGCGATGGTCTCATCCACCCGGCCAAAGGTCTCGTTCATGCGATGGCGGGAGACGGTGACGCGGGGGCTCTTTTCGGCCTCCCGGCAGACCCGGTCCATGGCCGCCACCGCCTGTGCCGGGTAGCGGCCGGCCGCCGTTTCGGCGGAGAGCATCACCGCATCGGTACCGTCGAGCACCGCGTTGGCGACGTCGAAGACCTCCGCCCGGGTCGGGATCGGGTTGGCGATCATCGACTCCATCATCTGGGTCGCGGTGATCACCAGCCGGTTGTGGGCGCGGGCCACCTCGATCAACTCCTTCTGCACCCGGGGCAACGCGGCGTCGCCGATCTCGACCCCCAGATCACCACGGGCAACCATGATAGCGTCGGAGGCATCGATAATCTCCTCCGCCGCCTCCAGCGCCTCGGCCCGCTCGATCTTGGCGATGACCCGCGCCTGGGCCCCCGCCTCCCGCAGCAAGCGGCGCGTCTCATGAACATCGGCGGCGTCCCGGGGAAAGGAGAGGGCCACATAATCGGGGGCGATCTCGCCCACGGCGGTGATGTCGGCGCGGTCCTTCTCGGTGAGCGCCGGAGCGGACAACCCGCCGCCCCGCCGGTTGATCCCCTTGCGGTCGGAGAGCCGCCCGCCGGTGACCACGGTGGTGCGCACCGCGCTTCCCTCAACGGTGTCGACCCGGAGCACCACGCGGCCGTCGTCCAACAGCAGGTCGTCGCCCGGCCCCACGTCGCGGGGCAGGTCCCGGTAGGCGACACTGACACCGTGGTGGTCCCCGCCATCCACGGGCCACGCCGGATCGAGGACGAACGGCTCGCCCTCTTCCAGGTCGACCCATCCCTCGGTAAAGCGCTCGAGACGAATCTTCGGACCTTGCAGATCGACGATCACCCCGACCCGGGTACCCTGAGCTTGCGCCCAGACCCGGACCCGCTCCACCCGCTCGCGATGATCGGCGGGGGCGCCGTGGGAGAGGTTGATGCGGACCACGTCGACGCCCGCTTCCAGGACGCGCTCCAGCACGCCGGGCCGGTCGGTGGCTGGCCCGAGGGTGGCAACAATTTTGGTCCGTCTGGGCATCACCATCAACGGCTCTGTTCCGCCGCCCGCTCCTCCAGCACCTTCACCGCCGGCAGCGTCTTGCCCTCCAGGAACTCGAGGAAGGCGCCGCCGCCGGTGGAGATATAGGAGATCCGGCCAGCCACGCCGAACTGCTCCACCGCCGCCAGGGTATCGCCGCCGCCGGCGATGGAGAAGCCGTTGCTGTCGGCCACCGCCTCGGCGAGGGCGCGGGTGCCGCCGGCGAAGGCGGGGATCTCGAAGACGCCCACCGGGCCGTTCCAGACAATGGTGCCGGCGGCGGCCAGCAACTCACGGAGGCGGGCCGAGGTCTTCGGACCGACATCGAGGATCATCTCGTCGTCGGCCACCTGATCCACCGGCTTGGTGGTGGCGGCGGCGTTCTCGGAGAACTCGGTGGCCACCACCACATCCTCGGGGATCGGGATCTCGGCGCCCTGGGCCTGGGCCTCCTGGATCAGGCGGCGGGCCTCGTCCAGGAAGTCGGCCTCATGGAGGGACTTGCCCACCGGATGGCCGGCGGCGCGGACGAACGTGTTGGCGATGCCGCCGCCGACGATCAACTGATCGACCTTGTGGCTCAACGCCTCCAGCACCTCGACCTTGTTGGAGACCTTGGAGCCGCCGACGATGGCGACCATGGGCCGCTTCGGGTTGTCCAACGCCTTGCCCAGCGCTTCCAACTCGGCGGTCAGGAGCGGTCCGGCGCACGCCGTCGGGGCAAAGCGGGCCACCCCGTGGGTGGACGCCTGGGCGCGGTGTGCAGTGCCGAAGGCGTCCATGACGAAGACGTCGCACAGGGCCGCCATCCGCTTGGACAGCGCCTCATCGTCGCTCTTCTCGCCGGCATTGAAGCGCACGTTCTCGCACAGCACCACTTGGCCCTGTTGCACGTCGACGCCGTCGAGCCAGTCGCGCACCACCGGCACCTCGCGGCCCAGCAGTTCACCAAGGCGCGCGGCCACCGGTGCCATGGAGGCGTCGGCATCGAAGGCGCCCTCCTTCGGGCGGCCAAGGTGGGACATCACCATGACCCGCGCGCCAGCCTCCAGCGCGTGGCGGATCGTCGGCAGCGATGCCCGGATCCGGGTGTCGTCGCCGACGACGCCGTTCTTCACCGGGACATTCAAATCCTGGCGGATCAGCACCCGCTTACCGGCCAGGTCGAGGTCGGTCATTCGCAAGACTTTCAAGATCACTCCCTCCGGGGTTCCGTTGATGAGGTATCGATCGTTACCGGGGCTCCAGACCGAGGCGGCGCCTCAGCCCGCCACCCGCTCGACGGCGTCGCCCACGGCTTTGGCGGTGAGCCCGAAGTGCTCGTAGAGTTCCGGCGCCGGCGCCGACTCGCCAAAGGTATCGATCCCCAACACTTCGCCCCGCTCGCCGACCCAGCCGCGCCACAGACCGGTGGCGGCGGCCTCCACCACCACCCGCGGCACACCCGGCGGGAGCACGGAGTCGCGGTAGGACGCATCCTGCGCGGTGAAGGTCTCGGCACACGGCATGGAGACCACCCGCACGCGGCGCCGCGACGCCTTGGCCGCTTCCATCGCCAACTCCACCTCGGAACCGGTGGCGATCACCACGACTTCCGGCTCACCGGCGCACTCATGGAGGACGTAGCCGCCGCGGATGATCATCTCCCGCTGGCCGGCGTCCCGCTCCAGGCACGGCAGGTTCTGCCGCGACAGCGCCAACACCACCGGGCCGTCGGCCCGCTCGATCCCGCGCTGCCACGCCACCAGCGTCTCCAGGGCGTCGGCGGGGCGCCACACCTCCAGGTTCGGGATCAGGCGCAAGCTCGCCACGTGCTCCACCGGCTGGTGGGTCGGGCCGTCCTCGCCCAGACCGATGGAGTCGTGGGTGTAGACCATGACTTGGCGGATGCGCATCAGCGCCGCCATGCGGATGGCATTCCGCGCGTAGTCGGAGAAGACCAGGAAGGTGCCGGTGTACGGGATGAAGCCGCCGTGCAGCGAAGCGCCGTTGGCGATGGCGGTCATGCCGAACTCACGCACCCCGTAGTGGATGTAGTTGCCGTCGTGATCCGCCGGGGCGCTGCCCACCGCGGTGCAGTCCTTCCACTTGGTGTTGTTGGAACCGCTGAGGTCGGCGGAGCCGCCCAGCAAATCGGGGAGGTACGGCCCGAAGTGGTCCAGCGCCTGCTCCGACGCCTTGCGCGTCGCCACCTTGTCGGTGCGCGCGCCGAAGGTCTCGCGGCCCTCGTTCACCAAACGGTTCCACGACTCGGGGAGCTTCCCGGACAGCCGCCGCTCGAACTCGTTGGCCAGTTCCGGGGCGGACTTGCGGTACCCCTCCACCTCGCGCTCCCACGCCTCGCGCTGCTCGCGGCCACGCTTGCGGGCGTCCCAGGCGGCGTAGTGCGCCTCGGGGATCTCGAACGGGGCGTGCTTCCAACCGAGGAAATCACGAGTCGCCTGGATCTCCTCGTCGCCCAGCGGCGCGCCGTGGACACCGTGGGTGCCGCAGACATTGGGGGCGCCGTAGCCAATGATCGTCTTGCAGTCGATCAGCGTCGGGCGGCTGGTGTCGGCCCGCGCTTCTTCGATGGCCTTCTTGATCGCCTCGGAGTCGTGGCCGTCGATCGGGCCGATGACCTGCCAGCCGTACGACTCGAAGCGCTTGCGGACATCCTCGGTGTACCAGCCGTCGACCTTGCCGTCGATGGAGATGCCGTTGTCGTCGTAGAAGACCACGAGCTTGCCCAGGCCCCAGGTGCCGGCCAGGGAACACGCCTCGTGGGAGACGCCCTCCATCAGGCAGCCGTCACCGGCGAAGACGTAGGTCCAGTGGTCGACCAGCTTGTGGCCGGGGCGGTTGAACTGCGCCCCCAGGGTGCGCTCCGCCAGCGCCATGCCGACGGCGTTGGCCAAGCCCTGGCCCAGCGGGCCGGTGGTGGTCTCCACGCCCGGCGTGTAGCCGTACTCGGGGTGACCCGGCGTCTTGGCGTGCATCTGGCGGAAGTTCTTGATGTCTTCCATCGAGAGATCGTAGCCGGTGAGGTGCAGCAGCGCGTAGATCAGCATCGAACCGTGGCCGTTCGACAGGATGAAGCGGTCGCGGTCGGGCCAATCGGGGTTGGCCGGGTCGTGGCGCAGGTAGTCCCGCCACAGCACCTCGGCGATCTCGGCCATGCCCATGGGGGCGCCGGGATGCCCGGAGTTCGCACGCTGCACCGCATCCATCGCCAACGCTCGAATACCGTTCGCCAGTTCCTGACGACTCACATTGTTGGATGCCATACGCTCATTCCTCTCAATCGATCAATTCTGTGAATGAAGCCGCCGCGGGCAGCATGCGGTCATGTTGCCTAGAAGGCTACGGAAGGGAAACGATAAGCAAAAACAAATCGTATTAATGGTGAGGATAAGTCTTACCGCCCCCCGGTCAGTTGCGCAAAGACCGCGGGCAGCTTCTCGGGAAGCCGCTCCACACGGTCCACCACCGTGTAACCGTTGGCGCCGAAGATCCGCGAGACATAGACATCGGCTGCCCGGTCGAGGGTGAGACAATAACTGTTCACCCCCCGCGCGGCCAACTCCTCCACGGCTTTCTTGGTGTCGTGGCGCAGGTACTGCGGATCGCGCACGTCGACGTCGTGGGGCTCTCCGTCGGTGACCACCAGCAACAGCTTGCGGCTCTGGGGTTGCTGGTTCAGGTACGCCCCGGCGTGACGCATGGCCGCCCCCAGCCGGGTGGAGTACTTGCCCTCCATGCCGGCCAACCGGCTTTTGGCGTCGTCGGTCCACCCCTCGCCGAAATGCTTGAAGCGGAAGTACTGGACGTCGTGACGCCCGTCGGAGGCGAAGCCGTGGACGGCGAAGGGGTCGCCGATGCCGTCTATGGCCCAACTCAGCAGCGCGGTGGCGTCGCGGGTCAGCTCGAGCACCGTCCGTTCGCTGCCATCGACCGGGTCGTTGGTGGAGTGGGAGAGATCCAGCAGCAGCAGGACCGCCAAGTCCCGGGTCTTACGGATATAGCGGGTGTTGACCCGCGGATCGGGGCTCATGCCCAGGCGCACATCGACCATGGCGCGCACCGCGGCGTCGATATCGAGTTCGTCCCCGTCCTCCTGGCGGCGCATGCGCACCACGCCCTGGGGCTGAAGGGCGTCGATGAGGTAGCGCAGCCGGCTGGCGATCGGCCGGTGCTCGCGGAGCACGGCGTCCACCTCCGCCGCATCGCCGCGATGCGGGCGCTTCTCGATGACCGTGGCCCAGTTGGGACGGTGCAGTTGCACCTG
The DNA here is from genome assembly GCA_007127935.1 of Halorhodospira sp. Taxonomy (GTDB): domain Bacteria; phylum Pseudomonadota; class Gammaproteobacteria; order Nitrococcales; family Halorhodospiraceae; genus SKYL01. Next base: position 8,452 of record SKYL01000303.1, read on the forward strand.
GTAGTCCCACTCCGGGTAGTGGAACGGCGGGCTCACCGGCTCACGCCCCTCCAGCTGGTTGTAGCTGACCCCCTCGTCCTCGTACGGGAAGAGCTCCGACTCCAGCACCCAGATCTCCTGGGCGTCGTCGCCGGCCAGCTCGCAGTCGGTCTCGTTGATCATCTCCATCACGCTGACCGTCTTGCGCACTTGGCGGTGGCTGGCCGGAACGTACTCGGCGTCGTGCCACTCCTGCTCGTTGACGGCGAAGAGGTAGCGGTTGTCGTCCCGGTACGGCACGGCCACCGACTCCAGCACCCGCTGGCTCGGGATCGCCTGGCGGCGGGCCAGGCTGTTGTAGAACTCGATCCCCAGTTCCCAGGAGAGGGCCACGTCGTGGGGCCGGTCCTTGAACTGGGCGAAGAAGATCTCCTGAACACCGCGCACCCACGGGTCGGTGTCGCGGTACTCGGGGTCGAGCATGGCGTGGGCGGCCCGCTCCAGCAGGTCGACCACCGGTTCCCGGGAACGGCCCTCCTCCCACAACCGCTCGTGAAAGGAGCGCCACAACTTGTGCAGCCCCGGAAACTCCCGCGCGGCCAGGTGCTCCACCCGGGCGTCCTCCACCAGGCCCATCACCGTCATCTGCGGCAGCTTGAGCATCTCCGGCGAGATCGGCTCCGTGGTGTAGACCAAGTGGGCGGCGGCGTGGGCGGCGGCGGCGCGGTAAAGCTCCTTGCCCGGCAGCCCATGGAAGTCGTCGTAGGCGTCGGGGAGGTGGATCACCCGCTGCTCGATGAACGGCTTGTACCCCTCCCGGGTCTCGAAGTCCCCGGAGGTGGGACGCATAAAGAAGTCCCGCCCCCAGAGGGCACGCAGATAGAAGTTCAACTTCCGCTGGTTGTCGACAAAGAGGGTGCCGCGCCGCTCCTGTTGGAGCATCGCCAAGCTGTCCGCCGTCTCCAGGCCGAAGTAGCCCTTCTGCTGCTCGAAGTCGCGGGCGTGGGCCTGGGCACCCCACAAAGCCCAACGCCGCAGCCCCCCCAGGGTCAGCTTGCCGAAGAGTTCGTCCAGGTGGGCCAGCATCGGACGCAGCCCCCGGGACGCCTTGGCCGAGAGTTGGTGAATCAACGACAGGTACTGCCGGACCAGGTCGGGGTCCCCCAGCCGGGCAGCGGCGGAGGGCAGGGTGGAGAAGAGCAGGGCGATGACCTGCCCACTGACCATGGACGAGAGCTTCATCGCCGCGGTGACGATCTCCGGCACCACGTCCTCGCCCACCTCCTTGGCCACCCCCGGCATCGCCTCCAGGTAGGTAACGACCAGATCGGTGCCGCGCCCCAGCTCGGAGAGGACGCGCGCCCCTTCCATATAGTTCTGCAGCCCGCGTGGCGACATCACCCTGGACGCCTCGGCGAAGGTCGCCTCCAGGGTGTCCCGCACGTGCGGGTCCACCGCCTCCAGGGCCTCCCGATAGTCGTCGATCCTCACCGTCATAACGACCGCCTCCCCCGGACCCAACGTCTCGTTAAAAGTAAGTGGCCACCGCCTGATCCAACGTCTCCCGCATATCGGGATCGTCGGTGAGCGGCCGGACCAGGGTCATGGTGCATGCCGCCCGGGGCTCGATGCCCTTGGCGATCAGGCTGGCGGCGTAGACCAGAAGCCGGGTGGAGATACCTTCATCGAGGCCGTGGCCCTTGAGGTTGCGGGCGCGATGGGCAATCTGCACCAGCTTGCCGGCGATCTCGCTGTCGACACCGGTCTCGTGCGCGATGATCTCCGCCTCCACCTCGCTTTCCGGATAGTCGAAATCGAGGGCCCCGAACCGCTGCTTGGTGGACTGCTTCAAGTCCTTCATCAGCGACTGATAACCGGGGTTGTACGAGATCACCAGGTGGAAGTCGTCGTGGGCGTGGACGACCTCACCCTTCTTCTCCAGCGGCAAGGACCGCCGGTGGTCGGTGAGCGGGTGGATGACCACGGTGGTGTCCTGGCGCGCCTCCACCACCTCGTCCAGGTAGCAGATGGCACCGATGCGGGCGGCAACGGTCAACGGCCCGTCCTGCCACCGGGTGCCCTGGGCGTCCAGCAGGAAGCGGCCCACCAGGTCCCCCGCCGTCATATCCTCGTTGCACGCCACCGTCACCAACGGACGGCCCAGCTTCCACGCCATGTACTCCACAAAACGGGACTTGCCGCAACCGGTGGGCCCCTTGAGCATCACCGGCATCCGCGCCTGGTACGCGGCCTCGTAGAGTGCCACCTCGTCGGCCACCGGGCGGTAGTACGGGGTCTCGGTCACCTTGTACTGCTCGACGTTGTGCTCGCTCATTGCCAACGATTCCTTCACAACCTTCGACAAAAAAAGCCTCCGGCCGGGGTCCGGCCGGAGGCCCTCCAACATCGGGCAACCGGCCGGATCAGACCTCGATCGGTCCCCGATAGATCACCATCGCCGTCCCCTGGCTCTGCTTGTAGTTGTCGTAGCCGACCAAGCGGACGTGGTGACCCGGATGCGCCTTATGGCACAGCTCCGCCTCCTTGAGGATGGTGTCCACGTCGGTCTCGCCGAACATCGGCAACTTCCACATGTACCAGTAGTGATCGAAGGAGTTCTCCGGCTCGGTGTGCTCCACCGCCGGGTTCCACCCCTGCTTGACGATGTACTCCACCTGCTTGCGGATCTGCTCGTCGGTCATCTCCGGCAGGTAGGAGAAGGTCTCGAACCGGCGGCTGGCCGGATCGGAAAGCTTCGAGTTGTAGTCCTGCATTTCACTCATGTCGGGGTCTCCTTAACGGTGCGCCGTATCCAGCTTGTCCACGACGTCGAATTCGAACTTAATCTCCTTCCACGTATCCATGGCCGCCTTCAGCTCGGGGCTGTGCTTCGCCGCGGTGGTGAGGATCTCTTTGCCCTCCTTCTCCAACTCACGGCCCTCGTTGCGGGCCTGGACGCACGCCTCCAGGGCGACGCGGTTGGCGCAGGCGCCGGCGGCATTGCCCCACGGGTGACCCAGCGTGCCGCCGCCGAACTGGAAGACGGCGTCGTCACCGAAGATGGAGAGCAGCGCCGGCATGTGCCAGACGTGGATGCCGCCGGAGGCCACCGCAAAGGCGCCGGGCATGGCGCCGTAGTCCTGGTCGAAGAAGATGCCGCGGGAGCGGTCCTCTTCCACGTACGGCTTGCGCAGCAGGTCGATCCAGCCCAGCGTCGACTGGCGGTCGCCCTCCAGCTTGCCCACCACCGTGCCGGTGTGGAGCTGGTCGCCGCCCATCAGGCGCAGGATCTTGGTCAGCACCCGGAAGTGGATGCCGTGGCGGGGGTTGCGGTCCAGCACCGCGTGCATCGCACGGTGGATGTGGAGCAACATGCCGTTGTCGCGGCACCAGTTGGAGAGACCCTGGTGGGCGCAGAAACCGGCAGTGATGTAGTCGTGCATGATGATCGGCGCGCCGATCTCCTTGGCGTACTCGGCACGCTTGTACATCTCTTCCGGCGTCGGCGCGGTGACATTCAAGTAGTGCCCCTTGCGCTCGCCGGTCTCGACCTCCGCCTTCTCGATCGCCTCCATGACGAAGTCGAAGCGATCCCGCCAGCGCAGGAACGGCTGCGAGTTGACGTTCTCATCGTCCTTGGTGAAGTCGAGGCCGCCGCGCAGGCACTCGTAGACGGCACGGCCGTAGTTCTTGGCGGAGAGGCCCAGCTTCGGCTTGATGGTGCAGCCGAGCAGCGGACGGCCGTACTTGTTCATCTTGTCGCGCTCGACCTGGATGCCGTGGGGCGGTCCCGAGCAGGTCATCACGTAGTGGAGCGGGAAGCGGACGTCTTCCAGGCGCAGGGCGCGGACGGCCTTGAAGCCGAAGACGTTGCCCACCAGCGAGGTGAAGACGTTGACGATGGACCCCTCCTCGAAGAGGTCGATGGGGTAGGCGATGAAGGCGTAGAAGGTCTCGTCGTCGCCGGGCACGTCCTCGATCCGGTAGGCGCGGCCCTTATAGTGATCGAGATCGGTGAGCAGATCGGTCCACACCGTCGTCCAGGTGCCGGTGGAACTCTCCGCCGCCACCGCCGCCGCGGCCTCTTCGCGGGAGACGCCGGGCTGCGGGGTAATCTTGAAGCAGGCGAGCAGGTCGCTCTCTTTAATGGGATAATCGGGCTCCCAATAAGTCTCGCGATACTCCTTCACGCCGGCGCTGTATGTCTTGGTCGCCATGCTGGTCTCCTAAAAATAAGGTCCTGGATTCGTTCGAGAAGTCCTGCCCACCTGGCCACTGCCCGGGGGGCACCCCACCACCCCTGATCGGAGTTTGTTCACCATCATAGCCAGGGGCCAACCAAAGTAAATTCAATGGATATGATCCCGCCCATAAGTTTTTATTTATCTATTAACGGCGCTGATAGACCACCGAGGCAAGGCTTGCCAAAACCATCGACAGGGCGGCCGGCAGGGCATTTGCTTTTTACAAAGCTTTCAGAAAGCGTGCTGTTATCACAACCATAAGAATTCCTTAGTTCTTCTCATGGATTGCCGCTCCTAGTGTAGGCCGAACGTGCGCCTTTGCCGCCGCCGGTTCGACCACTCGCCCGGCAATCCACAGACCCGATCGTCCCCGGACCGCCCCGCTGCCGCGGCGGAGGGTGGAACGCGGACCGTTGAGCAAGGAGGACAGCCCCATGTCCAAGAAGCATCCGATCATCGCCGTCACCGGCTCGTCCGGCGCCGGCACGTCCACCGTCAAGGACGCCTTCGAGCACATCTTCCGCCGGGAAGAGATCCACCCGTGCGTGGTGGAGGGCGACAGCTTCCACCGCTACAACCGCGCCGAGATGAAAGAAGCGCTGAAGCGGGCCGTCGAAGAGAACTCCAACCTCAGCCACTTCGGCCCGGAGGGGAATCTCTTCGACGAGATCGAGGCCACCTTCGCCCGCTATGCCGAGACCGGCGTCTGCCGGCGCCGGCGCTACCTCCATAACGACGAGGAAGCGGAGCCCTACGGCCTCAAGCCGGGGGAGTTCACCGAGTGGGAGACGGTGCCGACCGGCACCGACCTTCTTTTCTATGAAGGTCTCCACGGCGGTGTGGTCGACGGCAATGTGGACGCCGCACGGCACGTGGACCTGCTGGTGGGCGTGGTCCCCATCGTCAACCTGGAGTGGATTCAGAAGATCCATCGGGACGAGGCTGAGCGGGGCTACACCGCGGAGAAGACGGTGGACACCATCCTCCGCCGGATGCCCGACTACGTGAACTACATCACGCCGCAGTTCTCCCGCACCGATATCAACTTCCAGCGGGTACCGACGGTGGATACGTCCAACCCCTTCATCGCCCGCGACATCCCGACCCACGACGAGAGCTTCGTGGTGATCCGGTTCAACAAGCCGGAGCGGTTCAACATCGACTTCCAGTACCTGTTGGCGATGCTCAAGGACTCCTTCATGTCCCGGCCGAACACCATCGTCGTCCCGGGCGGCAAAATGGGGCTGGCCATGGAAGTCATCCTCACCCCGCTGATCCACGACATGGTGCACAACGCCCGCTCTCTGAATGGGAGGTGAGTTCAATCCGTTACAAAGCGAGGGGACGCCGGTCCCCTCGCTTCGTCAACCTGCCCACTTGCGGCCATTCGAGCATCGGCATAGCCTAATCGTCCCAAAAGGAAACCGAATCGCCGCCGCTCGATCAATAAGCGTTGCCTGATCCCCGGGGCGCTGGCGGGAAGTGGAAGACGCCATGAACATCACGTTACGCCAGTTGAAGGTCTTCGAATCGGTGGCCCGTCACTTGAGCTTTACCCGGGCCGCCGAGGAGTTGTACTTGACCCAACCCGCTGTTTCCATGCAGATCAAGCAGCTGGAGCAACACGTGGGACTGCCGCTGTTCGAGCAGATCGGCAAGCGGATCTTCCTCACCGAGGCCGGAGAAGAAGTCCGGCGTTACGCCCAGCGCATCGCCACCGAACTGCGGGAGTTGGGAGATGGCATCGAAGCGCTGCGTGGCCTGAACCGGGGCCGGCTGCGGCTCACCGTGGCCAGCACCGCCAACTACTTTGCCACCCACCTGTTGGCCGCCTTCATTCGGCGGCAGCCCGGGATCACCTTCCAACTAGAAGTCACCAACCGGGAAGGGGTGCTCCGGCGCATCCAGGACAACGAGATCGACTTGGCCATCATGGGCCAACCCCCCGGCGGGCTGGACGTGGCCGCCGAGACCTTCATGCCCAACCCGCTGGTGGTCATCGCCGCCCCCGACCACCCGCTGATCGACGAACCGGCGGTTCCGGCCGAACGCCTCCAAGACGAACTCTTCGTTCTGCGGGAAAAAGGCTCGGGGACCCGCAACGCCCTGGAGCGCTTCCTCGAGGAGCGCGGACTGAAGCTGCGCGGCGGGCTCGAGATGAGTTCCAACGAGGCCATCAAGCAGTCGGTGCAGGCCGGCCTCGGCTTGGGTATGGTTTCCATCCATACCGTGGCCCTGGAACTGGAGCTGGGCCGCCTTCGCCTGCTCAACGTGGACGGTTTCCCGTTGGAGCGGAACTGGTATTTGGTACACCGGACCGGCAAGCGGCTCTCGCCCGCCGCCGAGACCTTCCGTCAATTCATCCTTGAAGAGGCCAACGAACACTGGCCGACACCGGAGCCTGACTCATGCAACAGCCACTGATCGCCCCGTCCATCCTTTCCGCCGACTTCGCCCGTCTGGGTGCCGACGTGGAGGCCGTCCTCGCGGCCGGGGCCGATGTGGTCCATTTCGATGTGATGGACAACCACTACGTCCCCAATCTGACCATCGGACCGCTGGTCTGCCAGGCGTTGCGGGACTACGGCATCACCGCCCCCATCGACGTCCACCTGATGGTCAAGCCGGTGGACCGGATCGTCGGCGACTTCGCCGAGGCGGGGGCCTCTTGGATCACCTTCCACCCGGAGGCCAGTGAGCACGTCGACCGGACGCTGGGCCTGATCCAGAGCCTCGGTTGCCGCGCCGGCCTCGTCTTCAACCCGGCCACCCCGCTCGACTGCCTGCCCTACGTGGCCGACAAGGTGGACATGGTCCTGCTGATGTCGGTGAACCCCGGTTTCCCGGGGCAGAGCTTCATCCCCTCCGCCCTGGATAAGTTGCGGGAAGCGCGGGCGATGATCGACCAGACCGGCAAGGACATCCGCCTGGAGATCGACGGCGGGGTCAAGGCGGACAACATCCGCTCCATCGCGGAGGCGGGCGCCGACACCTTCGTCGCCGGGTCGGCCATCTTCAACGCCCCGGACTACGCCGAGGCCATCCGTACCATGCGCGCCGAGATCGCCGCCGCACGGTCATAAGATTGTCAAGGTTGGGCAAACCGCGCCCCGGGGGCATACTAGCGCCCTGAAAACGGCCACCCCCGGGGAGGGCATTACCGTGAATCGTTACGACTCCGACCCCACCGGCTATCCCGCCACCCGCATGCGGCGCATGCGGCGGGACCCCTTTTCGCGGCGCCTGATGCGCGAGACGCGCCTCGGCGTCGACGATCTGATCCAACCCGTCTTCGTGCTGGACGGCGAGGACCGCACCGAACCTGTCGCCTCCATGCCGGGCATCCAGCGCATGAGCATCGACCGCCTGGTGACCGAGGCGAAAGAACTGCACGCCCTCGGCATCCCCGCCGTCGCCCTCTTCCCGGTGACCCCGGCCTCGGCCAAGAGTGACGACGCCCGCGAGGCTTACAACACCAACGGCATCGCCCAACGGGCGGTGCGGGCGTTGAAGGATGCGCTCCCCGAACTGGGCGTGATCACCGACGTCGCCCTCGACCCGTTCACCAGCCACGGCCAGGACGGGCTCATCGACGAGAGCGGCTACGTCCTCAACGACGAGACGGTGGAGGTCCTGGTCCGCCAAGCGCTCTCCCACGCCGAGGCCGGCGCCGACGTGGTGGCCCCGTCGGACATGATGGACGGACGGGTGGGGGCCATCCGCCACACCCTGGAGGCCCACGGCTTCAGAAACGTGCGCATCCTCTCCTACGCCGCCAAGTACGCCTCCAGTTTCTACGGACCGTTCCGGGACGCCGTGGGCTCCGCCGCCTCCCTGGGCGGCGCCGGCAAGGACAGCTACCAGATGGACCCGGCCAACAGCGATGAAGCGCTCCGCGAAGTGGCCCTCGATCTCAGCGAAGGCGCCGACATGGTCATGGTGAAGCCGGGGCTGCCGTATCTCGACATCATCCGCCGCATCAAGGAGCGGTTCGGCGTCCCCACCCTGGCCTACCAGGTCAGCGGGGAGTACGCGATGCTCAAGGCCGCCGCCCAACAGGGCTGGCTCGATGAGCGCAAGTGCGTGCTGGAAGCACTGACGTCGCTGCGCCGCGCCGGCGCCGACGCCGTCCTGACCTACCACGCCCGCGCCGCCGCCGAGTGGCTCAGCGGGGAACGGGGATCGATGTGAAGAGCTATTTCGCCCGTATCTTCGGGAGTTCGCCGGTGGCGCCGTTGCAGCGCCATATCGACGAGGTGGTCGAGTGCGTCGAGATCCTGCCGGAACTCTTCTGCGCCTCGGCGGAGGGCGATCTGCCCCGGATGGAGCGCGCCCAGAAGCAGATCGTCAACCACGAGCACGAGGCCGACCGGCTCAAAAAGGAGATCCGCGCCCACCTGCCCCACAACCTGCTGATGCCGTGGGACCGGCGGGACTTCCTGGAACTGCTTCGGGCCCAGGATCGTATCGCCAACAAGGCCAAGGATATCGCCGGGATCATCCTCGGGCGCCGCATGCGCTGGCCCGCCGGACTGTTGGAGGAGACCCAGGCCTTCCTCGACCGTGCCATCGAAGCGGCCCGGCAGGCAAGAAACTCGGTACGTGAACTGGACGAACTGGTGGAGACCGGCTTCCGCGGCTCCGAGATGGAGACCGTGGAACGGCTTCTGGACAAACTCGACGATATCGAGGCGGAGACCGACCGCATGCAGGTGGACCTGCGGGCGCGGCTCTTTGAGATCGAGCGTGAACTCTTCCCCGTAGACGTGATGTTCCTCTACCAGATCATCGAATCCATCGGCACACTGGCGGATCGGGCTCAGCAGACCGGCAGCCGGTTCCAGATTCTATTGGCCGGCTGAGGCGTATGGAGTACGCGGTTGTCTATCTGATCCTGGCGGCGGCCTTCGGGCTGTTCATGGCGTGGGGCATCGGCGCCAATGACGTGGCCAACGCCATGGCCACCTCCGTGGGCGCCCGGGTACTCACCATCAAGCAAGCGGTCGTGGTGGCCGCCGTTTTCGAATTCGCCGGCGCCGTGCTGGCCGGCGGGGCGGTGGCGAGTACGGTCCGTAGCGGGATCGTCCAGACCGACACGCTGGTGGGCCAGCCGGAGATCATGATCTTCGGGATGCTGGCCGCCCTGGCGGCGGCCGGGGTCTGGCTGCTGGTGGCGTCGTGGATGGGGTGGCCTGTCTCCACGACCCACTCCATCATCGGCGCCCTGGTTGGATTTGCCATCGCGGGCATCGGCTGGAGCGCCGTACAGTGGGACACCGTCGGCCGGGTGGCGGCCAGTTGGGTGGTCTCACCGCTGTTGGCCGGCATCGCCAGTTTCGCGCTATTCCGATCCGTACAGATCCTGGTCCTCGACCGGCCCGATCCCTTGGCCGCCGCCCGCCGCTGGGTTCCGCTCTACATTTTCCTGACCGGCTTCATCATCTCCCTGATGACCTTGCTCAAGGGATTGCGCCACGTCGGCCTGGAGTTGACCGCCGCCGAGAGCTACCTGCTGGCAGTGGCCGTCGGTGTCGTGCTGGGCATGATCGGCAAGATCGCCATCAGCCGCATGAAGTTCGACCCGGGGGCAGACCGGCGCTTCCATTTCACCAACGTAGAGCGGGTTTTCGGCGTCCTGATGCTCTTCACCGCCTGCGCCATGGCCTTCGCCCACGGCTCCAACGACGTGGCCAACGCGGTCGGTCCGGTGGCCGCCGTGGTCGCCATCGTGGCCGAAGGCCAGGTCTCGGCCACGGCGCCGGTCCCGCTCTGGCTGCTGTTGTTGGGCGCCGTGGGCATCGTCGCCGGCCTGCTGATGCTGGGCAAGCACGTCATCGCCACAGTGGGCCGCAACATCACCCAGCTCACTCCCAGCCGCGGCTTCACCTGCGAGCTGGCCGCGGCCGGCACCGTGGTCTTCGCCTCGGGCTTCGGCCTGCCCATCTCCACCACCCATACCCTGGTGGGCGCGGTCCTCGGCGTCGGTATGGCGCGCGGCATCGCCGCCATCAACCTGAACACGGTGGGCACCGTCTTCATGTCGTGGCTGATCACCCTGCCCGCCGGCGGCCTGCTGGCCATCTTCTTCTTCTACCTGCTCCACACCGCCTTCGGCTGATGCCGGGAGGGCACCCATGACCGATCACTACGCCGTCATCGGCAACCCGGTGGAACACAGCAAGTCTCCGCGGATTCACGCCCTTTTTGCCCAACAGACGGCACAAGACCTGGACTACACCAAGCTGTGGGCGCCCCGCGAGCACTTCGACGCCGTGGCCGGCGCCTTTTTCACGGGAGGCGGCAAGGGGATGAACGTCACCGTACCGTTCAAGGAGGATGCCCACCGGTTCGCCGACCGGCTCACCGACCGGGCCGACCGCGCCAGCGCGGTGAACACCCTGCGCGCCGAGCCGGACGGCACGCTGCTGGGAGACAACACCGACGGCGCCGGACTGGTCCGGGACCTGCGCGACAATCTGGAAGTAAAGCTGGCCGGGACCCGTATCTTGATCCTCGGCGCCGGCGGCGCGGTGCACGGAATCCTGCCCGCGCTGCTGGATGAGAAACCCGTCCACATCGTGGTGGCGAACCGCACCGCCGAAAAGGCGTATCGGCTGGCCGAGCCGCTGCCCGACGTCGACGGCGCCGGACTGGACGCCATCCCGTCCGGCCCCTTCGACGTGATCATCAACGGCACCAGCTCAAGCCTCTCCGACGCCTCCCTGGCGCTGCCGGAGGGGCTGGTGGCCGCAACCACCGCCTGTTACGACCTGGTCTACGCCGACCATCCGACGCCGTTCATGGAGTGGGCCGCCGCCCAGAGCGCCGAGACCGTCCGGGACGGCCTCGGCATGCTGGTGGAACAGGCGGCGGAGTCCTTCTTCCTGTGGCGCGGGGTCCACCCGGAGACCGCCCCGGTGATCCGGGCGCTGCGCCCCGAATAGACCTTCCTACTCGCCGAGGGCGATGCCGTAGCGGCCCAACGCCCCTTTCAGCGCGGCGCCGTCCACGACACGCCCGCTCTCGACGACGTAGCCGGCACTGCCATCGGCCTTGTAGAGCAGTGTTCCGCGCGGCGTGATCAGCGCGCGCACCTCGCCATCGCCGCCGAAGGCGTCAATATACTCCGGCGCCCCACCGTCGACCGGGTAGAGCCCGTAGCGGCCTTCGGCGTTCCACTGCCCCGCCACGACGGTATCTCCACGCTCAAAGAGCACGGTGCTTGCCGCCCAGCGGTGGGCCTCACGGGGGCTGTCGGCACGCCCGACGATCAACGGCTCGTCCTCGGGTGCTCCTCGAACCCGCCCGGGGACGATCTCCCCGGCACGCAGGAACCGCAATCCGTACTCGTCGCCGGCCCCTTCCTCCTTGGCGGCTCCGGCACCATGCAACCAGATCCACCGCCCGGTACGAATGGTGTCAGCCAGCGGATCGGCATCGGCGAAGACCGCCGTGGTAGCGAAGAGGCCGTTCACGTCGTCCTCGTGCCAGTGGGTACGCCGCAACGTCCGCTGCTGCCGGATCTCGGAGATGTGCTCCAAGGAGATCCAGCGGCCATCCCCGGAGGAAGCGTAATTATCAAAGACGTACCAGCCGCCATTGGGCGCCGGCATCGCATCGAGGATCTCCCCCGGCCCCCAGCCGGCGCGCCCCTCCACATCGAATCCCTCGAAGTTGAGCGCCCGTCGCAAACCGCGTTGCTCGCCGAAGATGGCCCGGTCCCCGACACGGACTTCAAAGGTGGACGGCACCCGTCCCACCTCCTCAACGGTCCCGCCGTCCCGGCCGACAAAGTAGAAGTAGAGCGGCTCGGACCTTTGCGCATCCACCGCCGCCGCGCTGCCCACCGCCACCAGGTACTGGTCACCGGCCCGCAAGAAACCGGGCACGACGCCATTGCCGTCGGGGCCGTAGTAACGCTCACCCCGGATGTAGAGGGCCGGCTGACCATCCTCATGGAAGCCGGCCGGCACCCAGACCGTTTCCGCATCATCCAGGCCCAACGACTCCAACGCGAAGGCCGCCGCGGGGGCAAACCCCACGACCATCGCCAATACACCAACAGCAAGATACTTACGCACCTGTCCCTCCTTAGCCCTTCACTGCCGATCATGAAGAGCCCGGATAAGTTTTACAGTATTTCTAAACTACTTCTTTGGCGGGGTTGCCGCAAGGCCTATCAGTTTACCAACAACCTTTTTGTGTTGGTGGTGAAGGCTTCTTGACCTTCGAGCAGGTGCACGCCGAACGTGACGATCAGAGTTGGTAGGGAACCTGCACGCCTACGGTTCCCTCCGGAAAGTCCCAGGTATTTCTGGTGATGAGGATGCGGTTACCCACCTCCGCGGAGGCCATGATGATCGCATCCGGCAGCCGGATCCGTCGGTGCCTCCGCAATACCGCGGCGCGGTGTGCCACGGGCCGATCGATCGCCAACTGCCTAAATCCGTTCAACCAGCGCCGCAAGGTTACCTCTTCGGCCTCATCCTCAGCGCCGACCATGACCTCCATCCAGGTCACAAGGCTGATTGCAGGATCGGTATCGG
>SKYL01000090.1 GCA_007127935.1 Halorhodospira sp.
GGACGAACGAGAGGGTGACCGAGTTATGTCCGTTTCCGCATCATTGGTAAAGGAGCTTCGAGAGCGCACCGGCTCCGGTATGATGGAGTGCAAAAAGGCGCTGGTGGAGACCGGCGGCGATATCGATGCCGCCGCCGAGATCATGCGCAAGAAGGGCCTCGCCAAGGCCGACAAGAAGGCCGGTCGCGTGGCGGCCGAGGGCCGGATCGCCGCGGCGCGGTCCACCGACGGTCACACCGGTGTCTTGGTGGAGATCAACAGTGAGACCGACTTCGTCGCCAAGGGCGACGACTTCCTGGCCTTCGTCGACGCGGTGGCGCAGCGCGCCCTGGACGATGCGCCGGAGGATCTGCAGGCGCTGATGGCGTGCCAGGTGGGTGGCCGCGACATCGAGACGGCCCGCCAGGAGTTGGTGGCGAAGATCGGTGAGAACGTTCAGGTACGGCGGTTTGTGCGCTTCTCCGACAGCGCCCACACCATCGCCCAGTACCTCCACGGCACCCGCATCGGCGTGATGGTGGAGTTGGAGGGCGGTGACGAGGCCCTGGGACGGGACGTGGCCATGCACATCGCCGCCTCCTCGCCGATCTGCGTCGGTCCGGAGGACGTCCCCGCCGATCACTTGGCCAAGGAAAAAGAGATCCTCACCGCCCAGGCCGCCGAGAGCGGCAAGCCGCCGGAGATCGTCGCCAAGATGGTGGAGGGCCGACTGAACAAGTATCTCAAAGAGATTACGCTGTTGGGGCAGCCCTTCGTAAAGGACCCCGACCAGTCCGTGGAGCAGTTGCTCAAGGGCGCCGGCGCCCGGGTGGTCCGCTTCGCACGCCTGGAGGTGGGTGAAGGCCAAGAGAAGAAACAGGAGAACTTCGCCAACGAGGTGATGGCGCAGGTCAAGGGCTCCTGAACCGGGAGACGGAGCATGAGTGAGCTGCACTACCGCCGCGTGTTGATCAAACTCAGCGGCGAGGCGTTGCTCGGCGACAGCGCCTACGGCATCAGTCCGGAGGTGTTGGAGCGGTTGGCGGCGGAGATCGCCGAGATCAGCGCCATGGGAATCGAGACCGCGCTGGTGCTCGGCGGCGGGAATATCTTCCGCGGCGCCGGCATGGCGGCCAAGGGGATGGACCGGGTCACCGCCGACCACATGGGGATGCTGGCCACGGTGATGAACTCTCTGGCGCTCCAGGACGCCCTGGAGCGGCGGAACGTCTTCTGCCGCGTGATGTCGGCAATCAAGATCAACGAGGTCTGCGAGGACTACATCCGCCGCCGCGCCGTCCGCCACCTGGAGAAGGGGCGGGTGGTGATCTTTGCCGGCGGTACCGGTAATCCGTTCTTTACCACCGACTCCGCGGCCAGCCTGCGGGCGGTGGAGATCGGGGCCGATCTCATGTTGAAGGGCACCAAAGTGGACGGGGTCTATACTGCTGATCCCGTGACCGATCCGGATGCCCGTCGTTATGAACACCTGACCTACGACGACGTGCTGCGGCAACGGCTCAACGTGATGGACGCCACGGCCATCGTGCTATGCCGTGACCAAGGCATGCGTATCATGGTTTTCGATATCACCGGGCCGGGGGCCATGATCCAGGCGGTGTGCGGCGAGCCCGTGGGCACCGTGGTGGACAACGGACCGGCGGGGACAGAGGGGGAGCCGTCGTGATCGAGGAGATCCGTCAGGACGCCGAACAGCGCATGAAGAAGAGCGTGGAGAGCTTCCGCCACGAGTTGAGTCGTCTGCGCACCGGCCGCGCCAATACCGCTCTGGTGGAGCCGATCCACGTGGAGTACTACGGTAGCAAGGTGCCGCTGCGGCAGGTCGCCAATATCTCGGTGGAGGATGCGCGAACATTGACCGTTACACCGTGGGAGCAGCAGATGGTGCCGGCGATCGAGAAGGCGATCATGACCTCCGATCTTGGGTTGACGCCGTCGTCAGCCGGCCAAGTGATTCGTATCCCGTTGCCGCAATTGACTGAGGAGCGCCGGCGCGATCTGGTCCGTGTGGTGAAGCAGGAGGCGGAGCAGGCGCGGGTGGCGATCCGCAACATCCGGCGGGAGGCCAATTCCGACTTCAAGGAGTTGGTCAAGGAGAAGGAGATCACCGAGGACGATGAGCGCCGGGGCCAGGAGGCGGTTCAGAAGATCACCGACCAGTACGTAGCGGAGATCGACCGGATCCTGGAGGAGAAGGAACAGGAGTTAATGGAGGTCTAGCGGACCGCGCCGTATGGATACCGATCTCTGCGAGCACACGCTGGAGCGCCTCTCCCGTCTGCGTTTGCCGGGCCACTTGGCGGTCATCATGGATGGAAACGGGCGGTGGGCCGAGCGCGGGGGTCGGCCTCGTCACGCCGGCCATCGTGCCGGGGTTCGTACCGTGCGTATGATCATCGAGGCGGCTGCCCGGCTGAAGCTCGACGCCCTAACCCTCTTTGCCTTCAGCAGCGAGAACTGGCGCCGGCCCAAGGCCGAGGTGCGGGTGTTGATGGAGTTGTTCCGTACCACGTTGGACCGGGAGTTGGAGCGACTGCACGAGAATCGGATCAGGCTGCGCGTCATAGGTGACCGGGAGCGGCTGGAAAAGCCGTTGCGCCGGCGTCTGGACTACGCCGAGACCCTGACCCGGGACAATGAGGGGCTGACGCTGGTGATCGCCACCAGCTACGGCGGACGCTGGGAGTTGGCCCAGGCGGCGCGGCGGCTGGGAGAGGCCGTGCAGCGGGGGGAGTTGGACCCGTCCACCATCGATGAGACCGTCTTTTCCAGCGCCCTCTCGGCGCCCGATGTGCCGGAGCCGGATCTCTTCATCCGCACCGGTGGCGAGCGTCGGCTCTCCAACTTTCTGCTCTGGCAGTCGGCCTATACCGAACTCTACTTCACCGAGACCTTGTGGCCCGATTTCCGGCTGGACGACTTGGCTGCCGCATTGGAGGACTACGCGGGTCGGGAACGCCGTTTCGGGCGCACCGGGGAGCAACTCGGACGGGTCCGGCATGCTTAAGGCGCGAGTGCTGACGGCGTTGGTCCTGGGGCCGGCGCTGTTGGCCGCGGTCTGGCTCTTGCCCACCGGCCCGGTGGCGGCCATCCTGGGAGTGATTGCCGCCCTGGCGGCGTGGGAATGGACCCACCTGATGGGGCTGAAGGATACCGGCGGGCGCCTACTCGCCCTGGCCCTCTTTGTGGTGACCCTCGCCGGTGGGTGGGCGCTCTTGGAGATCGAGAGCGCGGTGCCGGTGGTGCTGGTGGGGGCGGTTGGGTGGTGGGTATTGGCGTCCCTGTGGACGCTGGCCTACGGTTTCGGCCGGGGGGATGGTCCCCCGCCCCTGGCATTGTCGGCCGCCGTCGGTTGGGTCGTCCTATGGCCGTGCTGGCTGGCCCTGGTCTATCTCCACGGTCATACCCCGTGGGGGCCATTCTGGCTCACCTTCCTCTTGCTGCTGGTCTGGGCCGCGGATACCGGCGCCTACTTCGCCGGGCGTGCCTACGGACGCCATCGCCTGGCTCCCCGGATCAGCCCCGGCAAGACCTGGGAGGGCGTGGCCGGCGGTGCCGTATTGGCGGTGGCGGTGGGCGCCGGCTTGGTGGCGGTTCTTCAGCCCCACGCCCCACCGTGGCTTTATCTGGTGTTGCTGTTGGTGGCGGTGGTGGTGGTCTCCGTGGTGGGGGATCTCTTTGAGAGCATGTTGAAACGCCGGGGTGGGTTGAAGGACAGCGGCGGCATCCTCCCCGGCCACGGCGGCATCCTCGACCGGGTGGACAGCCTGACGGCGGCGGCCCCGGTGTTGGCGGCGGGCTTGGCTTGGTGGCAGTGGGCGCTGTGATCGGGGTCGCCGTACTGGGGGTGACCGGGTCCATTGGTCGCAGCACGCTGGATCTGCTGGCGCGCCATCCCGAACGGTACCGCCTGGAGACCGCCGCCGCCGGCCGGGACGTCGGCGGCATGCTGGAAGTCTGCCGCCGTTTCCGGCCCCGCCGCGTGGCGCTGGCCGAGCCGGAGGCCGCCCGGCGGCTGCGCGATGGGCTCGGCGAGGCCGGGCTCCACCGCATCGAAGTACTATCCGGCAGTGAGGGCGTGGTGGACGTGGGCCGGGATGAGCGCGTGGAGACCGTGGTGGCGGCCATCGTCGGTGCCGCGGGTCTCGCCTCGGCATTGGCGGCGGCGGCCGCCGGCAAGCGCATCCTGTTGGCCAACAAAGAGGCGCTGGTGGTGGCCGGGGCGCTCTTCACCCGCACCGCCGAGGCCGGGGACGCCCGGATACTGCCGGTGGACAGCGAGCACAATGCGGTCTATCAATGCCTTTCCCGCAACGACGAGGACGGCCTGCCGTGGCGGGATACCGCCGATGGGGTGCGGCAGCTGATCCTGACTGCCTCGGGAGGACCGTTCCGCGACCGTGATCCCGCCTCATTGGCGGCGGTGACCCCGGAGGAGGCGTGTGCCCACCCCAACTGGTCCATGGGGCGGAAGATCTCCGTGGATTCCGCCTCGATGATGAACAAGGGCTTGGAGGTGATCGAGGCCCACCACCTGTTCGGGATGGAACCCGAGCGCATTCGTGTGGTCATCCATCGACAGAGCCTGATGCATGCGCTGGTCTGCTACCGCGACGGATCGATGCTGGCCCACATGGGGGCGCCGGATATGCGGGTGCCGATCGCCCACGCCCTGGGCCATCCCCACCGCATCGATTCGGGGGTGGATTTGGTCGATCTGGCGGCGGCGGGGCGGCTCGATTTCGAGGCCCCGGACCCGCGCCGGTACCCCTGCCTGGAACTGGCCTACCGGGCGCTGGAGGCGGGAGGCGGGGCGTGCGCGGTGCTCAACGCCGCCAATGAGGTGGCGGTGGACGCATTCCTGCAAGGGCGCCTGCGGTTCGACCGCATCGCCGCGGTGGTCGATGGGGCGTTGGAGAAGCTGGCGCCTCCCGCCCCGGAGAGTCTGGAGGCCGCCCTGGAGATCGACGCTGCCGGCCGCTGGGTCGCCGCCGATATTGTGCAACAGTCCATCTGCTGAGCGATTGCCATGACCATTGCCTGGAGTATTGCAGCATTCATCGTGGCCATCGGTATTCTGGTCACGGTGCACGAGGCCGGGCACTTCCTGGTGGCGCGGTGGTGCGGCGTGCGCGTACTGCGCTTCTCGGTGGGCTTTGGTACGCCGTTGCTGCGTTGGCACGGCCGGGCACCGGACCGCACCGAGTACGTGGTGGCGGCGATTCCGTTGGGTGGCTACGTCCGCATGCTGGACGGCCGCGAGGACGACGTGGCGCCGGAGGAACAGCACCGGGCCTTCAATCAACGCCCGCTGGGTCAGCGGGCGGCCATCGTTGCTGCGGGGCCGGCGGCCAACTTCCTCTTCGCCGTAGTGGCCTACTGGGCGGTGGCGGTCATCGGCACGGTGGAACTGCGGCCGATCATCGGTGAACCGCCGGAACAGACCCCGGCCGCCGCGGCGGGTCTGCAGGCGGGCGACGAGATCCTTGCCGTGGATGGCCGGGAGACCCTAACGTGGCAGCGGCTGGCCATGACACTGCTCGATGTCGGCTTCACCCGTGACGATGTGCCGGTGGCGGTTGAAGGGGAAGACGGCGCACGGCGGGACCACGTGCTGGACTTGGCCGCCGAACCGGCGCTGCGGGAGACCACCGATATCTTGGGGACGGTTGGGCTGCGGCCTTACGCCCCCCGGATACTCTCCACCCTCGGTGACGTGGTGGACGGCGGGCCGGCGGACCGGGCCGGTCTGCGGGCCGGCGATCAGGTGGTGGCGGTGGACGGCGAGCCGGTGGAAGAGTGGCCCCAGTTGGTGGAGCGGATCGAGCCGCGCCCCGGTGAAGAGGTGACCATCACCTACCGTCGCGGGGCGCGGACCTATGAGACCGTGGTGGTGTTGGAGCGCCACCAACGCGGTGATCGTGAGGTCGGCCTGCTGGGGGTCCGCCCGCACATCCCGGAGGAGCTACGGGAGCGAATGCGCCGGGAGGTCCGCCACGGCCCGGTGGAAGGCCTATGGCAGGGGGTGTCGCGCACCTGGGATACCACCGCACTGACGGTGAAGGTGCTCTATCGGATGGTGCGTGGGGAGGCCACGCTCCAGAACATCGGGGGGCCGGTCACCATCGGTCAGTTCGCCGGGGACACCGCCGCCCTCGGGGTGGTACCCTTCCTCGCGTTCTTGGGCATCATCAGTATCAGTCTCGGCATCGTGAACCTGATACCGGTGCCCATGCTGGACGGCGGGCACCTCCTCTACTTCCTCTACGAGGCGATCACCGGGCGCCCGCCCTCGGAGAGGGCCCAGGCCATCGGTCAGCGGATCGGTATCCTTGCCTTGATCGGGTTGATGTCCCTGGCCCTCTACAACGATTTTCACCGGCTGTTCGGTTGACGGGGGGCGCGTGCGAGGGATGAGGGGCCGCGAGGCGTGTTGATTCGGCGGTGGCTGCTTACGGGGCTGGCGCTGCTGGCCGGGTTGTCGGTGGCCGTGGAGGCCGCCGCCTTCGATCCGTTCGTCGTGCAGGAGATCCGCGTCGAGGGCGTACAGCGGATCGCCGAAGGCACGGTCTTCAGTTATCTGCCCGTGGAACCGGGGGATCGGGTCGGTCCCCGGGAGGCGCGGGCGGCGATCCGCGAACTCTATCTCACCGGGTTTTTCCGCGACGTCGAGTTGCAGCGTGATGACGCCACCTTGGTGGTGGTGGTGCGGGAGCGCCCCTCCATCGCCCGGCTCGAGTTTTTCGGCAA
>SKYL01000085.1 GCA_007127935.1 Halorhodospira sp.
GCAGGCCGTGGCGGGCTTCCATGTACTCATCGAGGGTCTTGGCGAAGCTCTGCTTGGCGTCGGTCAGCGCGATCCGGTCCTGGGGCCGTTTCGGGCCGGCCAGGCTCGGCACCACGGTGGAGAGGTCGAGAGCGAGGGTATCGGTGTACTCCGCCTCGCGGGCGCCGGTCTCGCGCCACATGCCCTGGGCCTTGGCGTATTTCTCGGTCAGCTCCACCGCCTCGGCGGGGCGGCCGGTCAGCTCCATGTAGGCCAGGGTCTCTTTGTCGATGGGGAAGATACCGCAGGTGGCGCCGTACTCGGGGGCCATGTTGGCGATGGTGGCGCGATCGGCCAGCGGCAGGTTGTCGAGGCCGTCGCCGTAGAACTCGACGAACTTGCCGACGACGCCCTTCTTACGCAGCATCTCGGTGACGGTCAGCACCAGGTCGGTGGCGGTGGCGCCCTCGGGTAGCTTGCCGCTCAGTTTGAAGCCGATGACCTGCGGGATGAGCATGGTGATCGGCTGGCCGAGCATCGCCGCCTCGGCCTCGATGCCGCCGACGCCCCAGCCGAGGACGCCGAGGCCGTTGATCATCGTGGTGTGGGAGTCGGTGCCCACCACCGTGTCCGGGTACGCCTGGGGTTGGGCGCCGGTCTCGTTGCGGAAGACCACCTGGCCCAGGTACTCCAGGTTGACCTGGTGGACGATGCCGGTGCCGGGGGGGACCACGCTGAAGTTGGAGAACGCCTTCTGGCCCCAGCGCAGGAACTCATAGCGCTCGCCGTTGCGTTGGAACTCGATCTCGGTGTTGAGCTTCAGCGCCTGGCGGTTGCCGAAGTGGTCGACCATCACCGAGTGGTCAATGACCAGGTCGGCCGGGGAGAGGGGGTTGATCTTCTTCGGATCGCCGCCCAGGCGGTTCATCGCGTCGCGCATCGCGGCCAGGTCGACCACCGCCGGGACGCCGGTGAAGTCCTGGAGCACGACGCGGGCCGGGGTGAAGGAGATCTGGTCCTTCGGCTCGGCATCGGGCCGCCAGGCGAGCAGCGCCTCGATGTGGTCGCGGGTGACGTTGACGCCGTCTTCGGTGCGCAGCAGGTTTTCCAGCAGGATCTTCAACGAGAAGGGGAGGCGATCCACGTCGTACTGCTTGCGCAGCGCATCCAGGCTGTAGATCTCGTACTCCTTGCCGCCGGCCTGGAGCGTGGTGCGGGCGTTGAAGGTGTCGCTCATGGGCGCCTCCGAATCCTGTTGGTTGTTGTGGTTGGTGGATAATAAGAAACCCTGATCAACCCATTATGATACACGGGGGCTGTGGCGTCTTGCCACTCAATCGACACATTGAGAAGGTGGCGACTAGCGTTACGGAAGGCGTTGCGCCGGGGCTAGAAGGTCGCGGGCGGCCCGGCTGATCCGTTGCCGCCGGAAGATCAACTTCAGCCGCCCGCCGCCTTGCTCCCGCCACAGCGTCGCCGCCCGAATCCCCGCCAGCAGCAGGGTGCGCAGCAGCGCGGCGTTGCCCTCGTCCTCCAGGTGTTGGCGTTCGCCCTGGACCATGACGCGGGGGCCGACACGGCTGATGGTGTTGCTGTACAGCTCCCCGAGGCCGCGGATGACGCTCTCATGGATCGGGGTGCCGAAGTAGTCAGCCTGCCGGCGGGCCTGCTCCAGGCCCTCGGCCACCTCGCCAAGCACTTTGCGGTTGCGCAGCAGACGCCGCTCCAGATGGAGCACATTGGCCACGTAGCGGGTGGTTTCCAGGTTGCGGGGCTGCTCCAACTGCTCCACCAGCCGGCGCAGCCCGGTGTCGAGGTGCGCCGCGCCG
The DNA here is from genome assembly GCA_007127935.1 of Halorhodospira sp. GTDB lineage: Bacteria > Pseudomonadota > Gammaproteobacteria > Nitrococcales > Halorhodospiraceae > SKYL01. Next base: position 1,809 of record SKYL01000085.1, read on the forward strand.
CCATAGAGCGCCTCCACGGAGCCGTCGTAGGCCCCCAGCAGCCCTTCCACCAACGGGCGGTAGTCGGTCTCTTCGCGGTGGCCGGTGTGCGCGACTTGGCGCACCGCGTGGACCGCCTGCATCACCGCCGCAAGTGCCAGGGTTTGTTGCTGTTCCGCGGGGATCGCCATGGGCGCCATGTTATCCGGCCAGCGTGCCGCAGACGCGGCGGGAGGACGCCTCCAACGGGAGGTGGCGGCGGATGGGCGCCCCGCCCAGGCAGGTGTCGCCGTGGTAGAGCACCACGTACTGCCCGGCTGCCGGGGCGCGTTGGGGCGACTCGAAGAGGACGGTGAGGCCGCCATCGTCGTCGTAGACCACCGAACACGGCTGGGGTAGCTGACGGTATCGGATCTGGGCGGTGAGATGGGCGCCGGGAGAGGGCGCCGGGCCCAGCCAGTGGGGCGGTCCGGTCTCCAGGACCTGGGCAAGGAGCAGCGGGTGGTCGTGCCCTTCCACCACCACCAGGGCATGGTCCTCGGCGTCCTTGCGGGCCACGTACCACGGGCCGTCGCCGGCGTGGGATCCGCCGATGCCGAGACCCCGGCGCTGCCCCACGGTGTAGTGATGGAGTCCTCGGTGGTGGCCGATGACGTCGCCTGTATCGGTGACGATGGGGCCGGGGGCGTCCGGGATGTAGCGGCCGATGAACTCGCCGAAGTTGCGCTCGCCGATGAAGCAGATACCGGTGCTGTCGGGGCGGTCGTGGTTGGGCAGCCCGGCATCCCGTGCTTCGGCGCGGACCCGGTCCTTGGTCAGCCCCCCCAGGGGAAAGAGCGTCCGGTGGAACGCCGCCGCCGGGACGCCGTGGAGGAAGTAGCTTTGGTCCTTGTCCCGGTCGAGGCCGCGCAGGAGCCGGGGCGGGCGGTCGGAGATCCGCCGCAGCCGCGCGTAGTGCCCGGTGGCCACCGCGGCGGCGCCGAGGTGGTCCAACGCATGGCCCAGGAAGGCGTCGAATTTGATGTGGCGGTTGCAGAGGATGTCGGGGTTGGGCGTACGCCCGGCCCGCAACTCATCGAGGCAATACGAAAAGACCTCGTCCCGGTAGCGGGCCGCGAAGTTGATCTGGTGGAGCGGGATGGACAACCGGCGCGCCACCTCCTGGGCGGCGGCCAAGTCCTCGGCGGCGGCGCAGTGGGTGAGGGTGTCGTCGTCCTCCCAATTTTTCATGAACAACCCTTCCACCTGGTAGCCGGCCCGCAGCAACAGCAGGGCGGCCACCGCCGAATCGACGCCGCCGGAAAGGCCGACGACGATGCGGGAAGGGGGAGGAATGAGATCTCGGTATGCTCCGTCCACGGCGCGGGATTCTACATCAGGGGTGGATGGTCGTCATCGGCGGCGGCCCAGCCGCAGGCCGAAACGGTGGCGTTTGGAACGGGCCGCGCCGGTTCCGTCGTCCTTCGGCGCGACCTGGAGGAGGGCGCGCAGGGCCAATGTATATTGGCTCAGCGGCACCAGATAGCCGTTCCGCTCCTGGTCCGCCACCTCTATCAGGCGGTGGTACTCCGCTTCGTCCAGCGACCGGTGCAGGCGTTCCCGGCCCACGGCTTCCACATCGGCGCCGAGAAAGCCGGTGGCGCGCAGGCGGAGCAGTTCGGTGTGCATCCGCGAGCGCCACAACCGGGTGGTCAGCCAGTCGCCCACGATCCAGGTGAGGCCGGGGGCGGCCACCAGCAGGAGGAGGACGATCCCGGTGGTTAGTTCCGGGGCGGCGCCGGCCTCGTGGGCCAGCCACCAAAGCGTGGTGAAGAGGCCGGCGACCAGGGCCAGCAGGATCAGGTTGGCCCGCAACGCGGCCTGGGACAGCGAGCGGACCAGGCGTTCACGGGTCTGTCGCAGGTGCGGGTCTTCCACGCTTTGCCACTCCGGCGGGTCAGACTTGGACATTGCGGATCAAATCCAGCGGGTAACGGCGGCCGGCCAGGTAGTCTTGGACGGCGGCCAGCACCAACGGGCTGCGCAGTAACGGAGCGTTCTTTCCCAGCTCTTCCGGGTGTTTCCAGTGGGCGCGGATGATGCCGTCGTCCAGCGGTCGATCCGGGGCGTGGGAGACGGCGCGGGCGTGAAAGAGAAAGCGGGTGAAGGTACGGTCGGCCCGGGGCCCGGGTCGGTACAGGTAGACACCGACGATCCCCTCCGGGATCACGGTCCAGCCGGTCTCCTCCAGGGTCTCCCGCGCCGCCGCCTGGACCGGGGTTTCTCCGGGGTCGAGGTGGCCGGCGGGTTGGTTCCAGACGGTGCGGCCGCGGACGATCTCTTCCACCATCAGGAAGCGTCCTTCACGTTCCACCACGGTGGCGACGGTGACCGGGGTCCGCCATGAGGACTCGCCGTTGGGCGCGCCTCGGGGCGCGCCGGCATCATCGGGCGGGGACCAACACGCTTTCGCGGGCATCGGGGACTCCTCCTTCCCATGCGTCCTCACTGCTGAAGATCTCCGGCGCCATCAGTTCTAGGAAGCGGCGGGCCTGGGGGGAGAGGAAGCGCCCGCGCCGGAGCATCACGCCGTAGGTCCGCTGAGGGAAGATGTCGGGCAGGTCGCGCACGGCCAGCCGCGTCTCCCCGCTCAGGCAGATGGAGCTGGCGATACCGATGCCGAATCCCAACTCCACGTACCGCTTCATGCTCTCCCAGCCGCCGACCTCCAGGCGGACCTTGCACGGGATGTTGTGCTGCTGAAAGACCAAGTTGACCAGGCGCCACGTGGTGAGGTGGCGCGGCGGCAGGATCAGCTCGCCGGAGCCCAGGTCGTTCAATGTGATCTCTTCCCGTTCCGCCAGGGGATGGTCCGGCGGGGTGATCAGCTTCAAACGGTAAGTGTAGGTGGCCTTGTAGACGACGTCGTCCGGCAGGTCGAGACTGGAGCCGATGGCAATGTCCACTTGGTCCTGGCGGACCGCGGTCACTAGGTCGTGACCGGTGAGGTTGTGCAGCCGGACGTGGACCTTGGGGTGGCGCGCCATGAACGCCCGCAGCAACTCGGGGAGAACGTAGAGCGAGGTCGATTCCCCGGCGGCGATATCGAGCCGGCCCAGTTGTTGGCGCTGGTGGTGGGCGGCGAAGCGCTCCGGAAGGCCGTCGATCTCCTCCACCAATGGGGCCGCGAGTTCATAGAGGGTCTCCCCGTCGGGGGTGAGACGGATGCGTGGCCCGCGGCGCTCAAAAAGAGTGATCCCGAGTTCACGCTCGAGGGCCTGGATCTGCAGCGAGACCGAGGGCTGACTCAGCTCCAGCCGTTTCGCCGCCCGCGAGATGCTCCGCTCCTGGGCCGCATGACAGAAGGCGCGCAGCTGTTTGAGCCGGTTGTGACGGTAATAGGTGCGGGGTGATCGCTCGTCCACGGAAAGACCCGGGTCCGCGTGCCTCCGCGGATCATCAGCTATTGATTATTTCAATATTAAAAATTGTATGGATGGGGTTGTCAATTGCTGCGCCGCGCCATAGAATTGCCGACCACTTTCGCGTGGCCCTGTTCGTTCCAAGCGTGCGGCGGGGCTCGTCACGCAATGCCGGTGGTGGCCGGGGGCCGGGCGGCGAGACCCGCCGAACCCGTCTCTAGGGCCACAGAGTTCATTTGCGGCGGCATTTTCCGCTGTCGGAGCATGGGCTCATCCGAAACGCCTCAAGAGGGCAGCATCACCGGGCAAGAGGCGCGCCACCAGAAGGCCCGGCGCAGAAATCCAGGCATCTTCCGTGAAATCCGACCATCTGCCCTGAACGGGAGGCAAACGATTATGAGCAAAGATCAAGCTGCAATCGAGGCGCTGGAGCGCGAGTGGGCCGAGAGCCCCCGCTGGAAGGGAGTGCAGCGTGGGTACACCGCCGCGGAGGTGGTGCGCCTGCGTGGCTCGGTCCAGGTCGAGTATACCTTGGCCCGGAACGGCGCCGAGAAGCTGTGGAAGAAGATGAACGAGCAGCCGTACGTCAACGCCCTCGGCGCGCTGACCGGCAACCAGGCCATGCAGCAGGTGAAGGCCGGCCTCCAAGCCATCTATCTCTCCGGATGGCAGGTGGCGGCCGATGCCAACCTCGGCCATACCATGTATCCGGACCAGTCCCTCTATCCGGTGAACTCGGTGCCGGCGGTGGTGGAGCGGATCAACAGCTGTCTTCTCCGCGCCGACCAGATCCATCACGCCGAGGGGGATGACAGCGTCGACTGGATGGCGCCCATCGTGGCCGACGCCGAGGCCGGCTTCGGCGGTGTGCTCAACGCCTTCGAGTTGATGAAGAGCATGATCCGCGCCGGCGCCGCCGGTGTTCACTTTGAGGATCAGTTGGCGGCGGTGAAGAAGTGCGGTCACATGGGCGGCAAGGTGCTGGTGCCGACCCAGGAAGCGGTGCAGAAGCTGATCGCCGCCCGCTTCGCGGCCGATACCATGGGTGTGCCGACCATCCTGGTGGCCCGCACCGACGCCGAGGCGGCGGACCTGCTGACCTCCGATGTGGACGATAACGACAAGCCGTTCATCACCGGCGAGCGGACCTCCGAGGGCTTCTTCCGCACCAACTGCGGCATCGAGCAGGCCATCAGCCGTGGTCTGGCCTATGCGCCGTACGCCGATGTCATCTGGTGCGAGACCGGCAAGCCCGATCTGGAGTTCGCCCGTCAGTTCGCCGAGGCCATTCACGCCCAGTTCCCCGGCAAGCTGCTGGCCTACAACTGCTCGCCGTCCTTCAACTGGAAGAAGAACCTGGACGACGCCACCATCGCCAAGTTCCAGAACGAGCTGGGCGCCATGGGCTTCAAGTTCCAGTTCATCACCCTGGCCGGTTTCCACGCGCTGAACTACTCCATGTTCGAGTTGGCGCGCGGTTACAAGGAGCGGCAGATGGCGGCCTACTCCGAGCTGCAGCAGGCGGAGTTCGGCGCGGAGCAGTACGGCTA
>SKYL01000293.1 GCA_007127935.1 Halorhodospira sp.
AGAGGAAGGCGCTACCAGTTGGGGCGCCTATGTCCCTGACTTACCGGGATGTGTAGCCTCCGGTGAGACGCGGGAGGAGGCACTACAGTTGATCCGGGAGGCCATCGAGTTCCACCTGGAAGGCCTCAAGGAACAAGGCGAACCCGTCCCGAAGCCGCACTCTTACGGCGAGGTTGTCGATGTCGATGCCGCATGATCTGGTAAGGGATTGCACATGAACCGGGCGCACGCCGTCTCACCCTGAGAGTCGCCCATGGCGAAGATCACCATTGACCTCCACGACTGCTTCAACAACGGCCGCCGCATCGAGGACGCCCTCCACGGCGCCATCGATGCGGCCGAACGCAAGCGCATCAAGCGGGTGGAGATCATCCACGGCAAGGGCAGCGGCCAGTTGAAGAAGCGGGTTCTGCGCTTCCTCGACCAGCCGGCGATCAAAGCGCGCTACCACCGGGTGGAGAAGGACGGCGACAACCACGGGCGGCTGTTCGCCCACTTCCGCCACTAGCCGTACCGCTCAACGCATTGCCGGTTTGTTCCGCGGTCCTTGACACCACCGGGCCCGGACGGCATATTACCGCGCTTCTGAAATCGACTCGCACCAGCCAGTCAGGAGATCCGCACGTGGCGAACATTGCCTCCGCCAAGAAGCGCGCCCGCCAGAGTGAGGTGCGCCGGATGCGTAACAAGATGCGCCGTTCGGCCATGCGCACGCAGTTGAAAAAGGCCGTCCTCGCCATCGAGTCCGGCGATCACGAGAAGGCCCGCGCCGCCTACGCCGACGCGGTGCGCATCCTCGATGTCTCGGCGAATCGGGGCATCATCCATAAGAACAAGGCCGCTCGGCACAAGAGCCGCCTGAACGCCCATATCCTCAAGATGGGGGCCTGACCGGCCCTCTTCTTCATCTTCACCGGCCGCCCCGCGCGGCCGGTGTCGCGATGACCCCCCGTTACCAAGCCAACCCGCCGGTAGCCGCCGGCAGGTCCGCCTTGTACGTCTGCACCCACGGCATGGACCGGATATAGGCCATCCTGCCGATGGTCACTTGGCTCATCGCCCCGCCCGCCGGCGGCCACGCGCCGTGGACGGTGTCCTCGAAGATCAATCCCGCCAACCCCGGGTCCTGCACCATGTAGACACTGTGCAGCCGGCCGTCCCGCGCCACTTCCCGATGCAACAACTCCACCACCGTGCCCGGCGGCAGCATCACCACCGGGGGTAGCCGGCAGGCGTGCCCGCGGCAGTCGGTGGCGTAGGGGAGCAGCTTGGCCGGTACGTCGTAGCCGGCCACGTCCCGCACCGCCACCGGCAGGTCCAGTTCCATCAGGCGCCCCTGGCCCAGGTCCACCGAGAGCGGCGGGGTCTCGGTGTCCGGCGGGCCGTACTCCCGCCCGCCCGCTCCCTGGAGCAGGCGGTGGACCCGGCCGCCGGGGGCGGCCAGGCGGGCGTAGGTCACGGGGGTGGCGCCGAAGTCGTTGACCACGTCGGGGCGGGCGCCGTACTCGAGCAGGATCGCCGCCGCCTCGCCGTTGCGGTACTGGGCGGCGTACATCAGCGCGGTCTTGCCGTTGCGGTCGGTCCGCTCGGGGTCGGCCCCGGCCTCCAGCAGGCGGCGAACGGAGGGGCCGCTGGCCCAGGCCGCGGCGGCGTGCAGGGCATTGAAGTCGTGACGGTCTCCGGCTCCGGGGCGGGCGCCTTCATCCAGCAGCGCGGCAACGACGGCGTCGCGCCCGCCGCCCCGGGTCAACCGTGCGGCATCGTCCCGCGAACTCATGTAGCCCACGGCGGCGTGCCAGAGGGCGTCGGCGCCGTCGGCGTCCCGCATGTGGAGGTCGGCGCCGGAGCGCAGCAAGGCCCGCACCACCTCCAGATGGCCCAGCCGCGCCGCCTCCATCAAGGCGGTCCGGCCACGGGCATCGCCGCCGTGGACCACGGCGTCCACATCGGCACCGGCGGCCAGCAATTCCTCCACGCGGGCGCGATCGCCGTGCAGCGCCGCCGCCACCAAAGCCCGGTGGGGGTCCCGCACGGCCTGCCCGCCCCGCTCCAGGATCAGCACCGCGGAGTGGGGGCTATGGGCCACGGCCACGTCGAGCAGCGAGAGGGGGCGGCCATCGTCATCGGTCCAGACCGCCGCCGCGTGGAGGCCGTGGTCGAGCATCCAGCGCAAAGTCTCCACGTCGTCGGCGCGGACCACATCGGCCACGGCCCACGGGGCGGCCGGCAGCGCCGAGACCTGCCTCAGCCACCGCACCACGTCGCCGTGGCGGGCGCCGGAGGCCAGGGAGAGCGCCGTGGCCCCACCGGCGTCCCGCCGGTTGGGATCGGCGCCGTAGGCCAGGAGCAGATTCACCAGGTCTGATGACCCGGCCAGCGCGGCGGCCATCAGCGGGGTGCGCCCGGCGGCGTCCGCGGCGTCGGGATCGGCCCCGGCCTCCAGCAGCGCCTCGGCCGCACCGGCGTGACTGCCCTCCACGGCGTAGTAGAGCGGGCCGCGCCCGGCGTCGTCGCGATACCCCGGATCGGCCCCCGCCTCCAGGAGGCGCACCATGGTCTCCCGGTCGCCGCGCACCGCCGCGTAGTGGATCAACGGCCGGCCGCTCGACGGATCGGTGATGTCCACGGGGACCCCGGCATCCAGCGACCGGGAGAGCGCCTGGGCGTCTCCGTCGCGGACCGCCGACAGGGCGTTGCGCTGCTCCGGATGGAGGAGCCACCCGGCGCACCCGGAGAGCACCCAGATCAGTACCAGGCTCAGCACCAGGGTCACTAATAGAACGGTCGGCGGAACCACTCGGCCCATGACGCCCCTCATTCCGTCCTCCCCCTCCGGCGGCTAGATCCCGGTGACCACCATGTTATCGCGGTGGATCAGTTCCGGCTCCTCGACGTAACCGAGGATCGACTCGATCTCCACGCTGGAACGACCCAGCAAACGCTTCGCCTCGTCCGCCGGGTAGTTCACCAGGCCGCGGCAGACCTCCCGGCCGTCGGGACCAACGCAGGAGACCATGTCACCCCGGGTGAAGTCGCCGTCGACGCCCACCACGCCCACCGGCAGCAGGCTCTTCCCCGACTGGCGCACCGCCTTGGCCGCCCCCTCGTCGAGGCGCAGCCGCCCGGCCAGTTGGAGGTGGCTAGCGAGCCACTGTTTGCGGGCGGCCAGCGGCTCCCGGTCGGGGACGAAGAGCGTGCCCAACCCGGCCTCAGCCGCCACCAGGCGATTCAACACCTCCGGCTCCCGCCCGGAGGCGACCACGGTGTAGGCGCCGGAGCGGGCGGCCCGCTCGGCGCCGCGCACCTTGGTCAGCATCCCGCCCCGCCCCAGGGCTCCGGGCGCCACGCCGCAGAGCCGCTCGAGGGCCGGGTCGCCGGCCCGCACCTCGGTGAGGAGCGGGGCCGCCGGATCGACGCGCGGGTCGGCTTCCATCAAGCCCGGCTGGTCGGTGAGGATCACCAGCACCTCGGCCTCCACCAGGTTAGCCACCAGGGCCGCCAGGGTGTCGTTGTCGCCGAAGCGGATCTCCTCGGTGACCACCGAGTCGTTTTCGTTGACCACCGGCACTACCCCCAGGCGCAGCAACTCGCGCAGCGCGCTGCGGGCGTTGAGGTAGCGCCGGCGGTCGGAGAGGTCGTCGTGGGTCAGCAGGACTTGGGCGGTGTGGAGGTGGTGGCCGCGCAGGCCCGACTCCCACGCCTCCACCAGGCCCATCTGGCCGACGGCGGCCACCGCCTGGAGGCGGTAGACCGCGTGGGGGCGCTCGGTCCAGCCGAGGCGCTGCATCCCTTCGGCCACGGCGCCGGAGGAGACCAGCGTCACTTGCCGGCCGCCCTTGCGCAACGCCGCCACCTGGTCCGCCCACTCGGCGATGCGGCGGCGGTCGAGCCCCCGGCCCTCGTCGGTGACCAGGGCGCTACCCACCTTCACCACCCACCGCTGGGCGTGCCGGAGCGCCTCACGCCGCTCGCTCACCGCGCCTCCTCCCGCCATTCATCCTGTGGTTCATCCCGCCGGTCATCCAAGTAGCGCATCACGTCGGCGCAGAGCCGCTTCGTCCCCTCGCCGCTGAGGGCCGAGATCCCGTAGACCGGCCCTTCCCAGCCCAGCGCCGAGCGGATCGCCTCCACCCGCGCGTCCCACTCCTCCGGCGGGACCGTATCGAGGCGGTTGACCACCAGCCAACGGGGCTTGGCCGCCAACTCATCACTGTAGCGCCCCAACTCGTCGATGATCGCCTGCGCGCCCGCCACGGGATCGCCGCCGCCCGACTCCAGGGCGCCGTCCACCACGTGGAGGATCAACCCGGTGCGCGCCAGGTGCCTCAGGAATTGGATGCCGAGCCCCGCCCCGTCGGCGGCCCCCTCGATCAGACCGGGGATATCGGCCATCACGAACGATTGGTCGCCCCCGATCCGCACGACGCCCAGGTGGGGGTGCAGCGTGGTGAAGGGGTAGTCGGCCACCCGGGGCTTGGCGGCGCTCACCGCCCGCAACAGGGTCGACTTGCCCACGTTGGGCAGGCCCAACAGCCCCACGTCGGCCAGCACCCGCAACTCCAGCCGGAGCGTGCGCCGCTCCCCCTCACCGCCGGGGGTGCAGCGCTCGGGGGCGCGGTTGGTCGAACTCTTGAAGTGGATGTTGCCGAGGCCGCCCCGGCCGCCCTGGGCCACCAGCAGCCGCTCGCCGTGGGCAGTGACGTCGCCGATCAACTCGCCGGTCTCGTCGTCGAAGACCGCCGTCCCCACCGGCACGCGGATCACCCGGTCGGCGCCGGACCGCCCGGTGCACTGCCGGCCGCCGCCGTGCTGCCCCGCCTCGGCGGCGAAGCGGCGCTCGTGGCGGTAGTCGGCCAAGGTGTTGAGCCCCTCGTCACCCTCCAGGTAGACACTGCCGCCGCGGCCGCCGTCGCCGCCGTCGGGGCCGCCGAACGGAATGTACTTCTCACGGCGGAAGTGGGCGCTGCCGTTGCCGCCGTTCCCACCCTCCACCGCAATGGTGACTTCATCGACGAACTTCATGGGGAAACCTGCATAAAAAAGCCCCGCGCGGGGCGGGGCTCATCAGGGCGCGGCCGCGCGGGCCGCCCTCAGACCGCGCGAACGCTGACTTGCTTGCGCCGTCCCGGCCCCTTGCACTCGAACACCACCTGACCGTCTATCTTCGCGAAGAGCGTGTGATCTCGGCCCAGCCCGACGTTCTCGCCGGGACGGAAGTGGGTGCCCCGCTGGCGGACCAGGATGTTGCCCGCCAACACCGACTCGCCGCCGTACCGCTTGACGCCGAGGCGCTTGGAATGGGAATCGCGGCCGTTGCGCGTGCTGCCGCCTGCCTTCTTGTGTGCCATCTCGTCGCCCCCCTCAACCGGCCTGAATGCCGGTGATCCGGACCTCGGTATACATCTGGCGGTGGCCGTGGTGGCGCCGATAGTTCTTGCGGCGCTTGAACTTCACCACCTCCACCTTGCGATCGCGGCCCTGCTCCAGGACCTCGGCGCTGACCTTGGAGCCCTCCAGCCGCGGCTCGCCGATGCGAATGTCGCTGCCGTCTCCGACCAGGAGGACCTCGTCGAACTCCACGGTCTCGCCCACTGCCGCCGGGATCTTCTCCACGCGAAGGCGGTCGCCTTCGGAGACCCGGTACTGCTTGCCGCCACTACGGATCACCGCATACATCGGTGTGGTGCTCCCAAGTCTATTGAATCGGTCGATAAAACGCGGCCGCGAAACCACCGCGAAGGGGCCGGTATATTAAGGCCGCCCGCACGCCGCGTCAAACATCACCTTGACACCCCGCCGCGCCCTCCCTAGCATCCTGCCAGCCGTATTACCGGAGGCCCGCCGGGCTTAATTCATGGATCTTGAAGCCATCCGTTCCCTGGCCGCCGACGATATGCGCGCCACCGACCAGTTGATCCAAGAGCGGCTGGCGTCCGATGTCGCGCTGATCAACCAGTTGGGCACGTACATCGTCCACAGCGGCGGCAAGCGCCTGCGCCCGCTGGTGGTGCTGTTGGCGGCGCGGGCCGGCGGCTACTCCGAGACCCAGCATATCCAACTGGCCGCCGTGGTGGAGTTCATCCACACCGCCACGTTGCTTCACGACGACGTGGTGGACGGCTCCGGCATGCGGCGCGGCCAGCGCACCGCCAACACCATCTGGGGCAACGAGGCCAGCGTCCTGGTGGGCGACTTCTTATATTCCCGCGCCTTCGAGATGATGGTGGAGCTGGAACGGATGACCGTCATGGAAGTGATGGCCCACACCACCAACACCATCGCCCGGGGCGAGGTGATGCAGTTGATGAACTGCCACGAGCCGGACCTCTCCGAAGAGGACTACCGGGAGGTCATCTACCGCAAGACCGCCACCCTCTTCGAGGCCGGCTGCCGGCTCGGCGCCGTGCTCGGCGACCTGGACGAGAAGGCCGTGGGCTACCTGGCCGCCTACGGCCGCCACCTGGGCACCGCCTATCAACTGGTGGACGACGCCCTGGACTACAGCGGCGACCCGGCGGAGATCGGCAAGAACCTCGGCGACGACCTGGCCGAGGGCAAGGCGACCATGCCCCTGATCCACGCCATCCGCGAGGGCACCGCCGAAGACGCCGAGACCATCCGTGAAGCGATCCGCCAGGGCGGCCTGGAACGCATTGATGCCGTCCGCGCGGCGATTGAAAAGACCCAGTCCGCGGCATACACTAGGCGCC
>SKYL01000209.1 GCA_007127935.1 Halorhodospira sp.
CAGGCGATATCGGCGCCCCGCGCGCCCCACTGGCCGGGCGGGGTGAGCAGGGCCAGGGCCACCGGGTTGCAGAGGCCGATGGCCAGCGCGCCGGCGTCGTGGGCCCAGTCGGTGAGCCGGTCCACCTCCTCCAGGGCGCCGAAGAAGTTGGGTTGCGGGATCACCACCGCCGCGAACTCTTCATTCTCCCACTGCCGCAGGCTGTCGGGGTCGACGCGCCCGACGGAAGGATCGAAGGGCGCCTCCACCAGTTCGATGTCCTGGTTGGAGACGACGGCCTCCACCACCCGGCGGTAGACGGGGTGGACGGTCCGCGGCATCAGGATCCGGCGGCTCTTGCTCTTGCGGTTGGCGCGCACCGCCATAAGTACCGCCTCGGCCAGGGCCGTGGCGCCGTCGTAGAGCGAAGCGTTGGAGACGTCGAGCCCGGTCAGCTCGCACATCATGGTCTGGTACTCGTAGACCAGTTGCAGCGTGCCCTGGGAGGCCTCCGCCTGGTACGGCGTATAGGCGCTGTAGAACTCGCCGCGGCCGGCGATCTCCCAGACCGCCGCCGGGATGTGGTGTTCATAGGCGCCCGCGCCGATGAAGCAGAGCGGCTGGCGGTCCGCCGCCGCCCGCTCCCGCATCAGACGCATCACCTCCATCTCGCCGAGTCCCTCCGGAATCCGCTCCAGGCCGCCGGTGAGCAGACCGGCCGGGATCTCGTCGAACAGGGCGTCGATGCTCTCCACGCCCACGGCGTCGAGCATCTCCCGAACCTCATCCTCGGTGTGCGGTATGAAAGGCATAGAACGTTCCGCTGGTGTGGGGGCGGCCCGGATTACTCCTCGGCCACCAGTTGCCGGTAGTCGTCGGCGCTCAGCAGCTGGTCCAACTCGGTGGTGTCGGTGGGGCGCAGACGCACGATCCAGCCCTCGCCGTACGGGTCGGAGTTGATCAGCTCCGGGCTGTCGTCGAGAGTGGCGTTGGCCTCCACCACTTCTCCGGAGATCGGTGCATAGACGTCGGATGCCGCCTTGACCGACTCCACTACGGCGCACGCCTCATCGGCGCCGACCGTGCTGCCGGCCTCGGGCGGCTCGACGAAGACCAGATCGCCCAGCGCGGCTTGGGCGTGGTCAGTGATGCCCACGGTGACGGTGCCGTCATCCTCGCTCCGGACCCACTCATGGTTGCGGGTGTACTTCAGGTCCTGGGGTACCTCGCTCATGGGGCGCAATCCTCCGGGTTCGGGGGCGGTCTATTAAAAATCACAGCTAAACGCATACCTTACCATGCCGTACGAAGGGCGGCCGGACCGCCCGGGCGGCGATCTCACGGCCCCGGATGACGACGTGAAAGCCGTCCTGTGCGGCCGCCGGCACCCGGGCCAGGGCGATGGGTTGGCCCAGCACGGGCGAGTGGCCGCCGCTGGTGACCACGCCTTCACCGGCACCGGTACGGACGTCACAGCCGTGCCGTGGCAAGGCGCGGCCTTCCAGCACGAGTCCGGTCAGGCGGTGCTTCGGTCCGGCGTCGCGTTGCGCCTCCAGGGCCGGGCGGCCGACAAAGCCGCGGTCTTCCGGCGCCCAAGCCACGGTCCAGCCCAGGCCGGACTCCAGCGGCGTGATGGTCTCGTCCATCTCCTGCCCATTGAGGTTGAGCCCTGCTTCCAGGCGCAGGCTGTCCCGGGCGCCGAGGCCGCACGGCCGGCCGCCGGCATCACAGAGGCGGTTCCACCACGCCTGTGCGTCGGCGGCGCCGACGATCAGCTCGAAACCGTCCTCACCGGTATAGCCGGTTCGCCCGGCAAAGACCCCGTCGATCTCCACGCTGTAGAATGGCTTCAGCGCCACGGCGCGCTCGGCGGCGTCGCCCCATGCCGCACGCAGGGTCGCCACGGCCGCGGGCCCTTGAACGGCGATCAATGCCACCGCGTCTTGTGGCACCAATGCCACCCCCGCGGCGGCCGCGTGTTCCGCCAGGTACGGCCGGACCCGGTCCCGCGTGGCGGCGTTGGAGACGACGCGGTAGGTGCCGTCTCCCCGCAGGTAGACGATCAGATCATCAATGACCCCGCCGTGGTCATTGAGCAGGCAGCTGTAGAGCGCCTTGCCGGGGCAACCGTCCAGCTTGGCCACGTCATTGGCCAGTAGCCGGCGGAGCAACGTCCGCGCCCCGGCCCCCTGAAAATCGGTCACCGTCATATGGGAGACGTCGAAGAGGCCGCAGGCGGTCCGCACCGCTTCATGCTCGGCCAACTGCGAGCCGTAGTGAAGCGGCATCGACCAACCGGCGAAGTCCACCATGCGTGCGCCGGCGCCCACATGGGCGTGATAAAGCGGGGTGTTACGAGGCATTGTGATCAAGTCTGTGACGCGGTGTGGCGCCACACTATACGGATTCGGGCAGGGGAACCCAAGCGAGCCCAATTAGCGGGATGAGCGCACCACCAGCAGGATCACCGGGATCAGGCCCACCACCACCAGGGTGATGGCCGGTACCGCCGCGCGCTCCCAGTGGCCTTCCACCGTCAACTCGAAGATGCGCAGGGCGAGGGTGTCCCAGCCGAAGGGCCGCATGAGCAGGGTGGCCGGCATCTCCTTCATGACGTCCACGCCCACCAGCAGGATGCCGGTGAGGATGCCGGGACGGAGCATCGGGATGTAGACCCGCCGGATCACCTCGCGCTCGCCGGCGCCGAGGCTGCGGGCGGCGTCCCGCAGCACCGGGCGGATCCGCTCCAGGCTGCTGTCCACGGCGCCGTACCCCACCGCCATGAAGCGGACGACGTAGGCGAGGATCAGGGCGCCGACGCTGCCGGCGAGGAAGGTCGACCCCAGCCCGCCCCACGGGGCGGCAAGCCACGCCAGACCGTGATCGATCCAGGTGAACGAGAGCATGATCCCCACCGCCAACACCGAGCCGGGCATCGCGTAGCCCAAGGTGGCGGCGGTGACCGCCCGCTGGGTGATGGGGTCGGTCTGCACCCGCCGGCCGTACGCCAGCAACAAGGCCACGGAGACGGTGACCACCGCGGCGATGCCGCCCAAGGTCAGCGTGTTGAGGATCAGGGAGTAGTAGCCGGGGTCGAGGACGTCGAGGCGTCCCCAGGCCCAGATCACCAACTGCGTGGCCGGCAGCAGAAAGCCCAGGAAGAGCACCGAACCGGCCGCCGCGGTGGCGCCCCAACGCTTCCAGCCGCGCAACCGGATGCGCTCCAGGCGGTCGTGGGTGCGCTGGTCGAAGCGGGCGCGCCCCCGCGCCCGCCGCTCCAGCCACAGCCCGGAGAGGACGATCAGCAGCAGCAGGGCCGACAACTGCGCGGCCGCCTCCAGGCTCTGATAGCCGTACCAGGCGCGGTAGATGGCGGTGGTGAAGGTCTGGAAGTTGAAGATGGAGACCGCCCCGAAATCAGCGAGGGTCTCCATCAACGCCAGCGCCGTGCCGGCGGCGATGGCGGGGCGCGCCATGGGCAGGGCGACGCGGAAGAACGCCGCCGTCGGCGACAGGCCCTGGACCCGGGCGGCCTCCAGCGGCGCTCGCCCCTGGGCGAGAAAGGCGGCCCGGGAGAGCATGTAGACATAAGGGTAGAGGACCAGCGCCATGACCAACACGACGCCCGGCGCGGAACGGATGTTGGGGAACCAGATATCCGGTCCAAAAAGATCGCGCAGCGCCGACTGGACCGGGCCGGCGAACTCGAACATGCCGACGAAGACGAAGGCGAGCACATAGGTGGGCACCGCCAGCGGCAACATCAGCGCCCAATCGAAGATCCGGCGCCCGGGGAATTCGCAGACCGCCGTCAGCCACGCCAAGCCCACGCCGATGACCATGACCAGGGAGCCGACCCCGAAGACCAGGATCACCGTGTTGCGCAGGATCTCCGGCAGCAGGGTCGAAGCGAGGTGGTTCCAGACCTCGTGATCGGGAAAGAGCCACGCCGCCGCCGTCACGACGATCGGCGCGCCCAGCACCGCCCCGGTGACCAGCGCAAAGAGCCGCCAGCCCCCGAGACGCTGCCAGGCGCGCCGCAACCGTGCGGTCGGGCGACCGGTCATCGGCGCCGCCGCTCCCGCCGGTTCTTAACGATAGCCGGCACGGTCCATCAACATGGTGGCTTGGCGCTGGAGGCGTCCCGCTTCAGCCACGTTGATCGTGTCCGCCTTGAACTCGCCCCAACCGGCCACGATGGGGTCCCACTGCACCCCTTCCACCGCCGGGTACTCCAGGTTCAAGGCGGCGAACAACGCCTGGGCCTCATCGCCGGCCAGCCACTCCAGCAGGATCAAGGCGTCGTCGGGGCGCTTGGCGTGTTGGGTTATGCCCGCGCCGGAGACGTTGATGTGGACGCCCCGGTCGTCCTGGTTCGGCCAGAAGACCGCCAACGGCAGATCCGGGTTCTCGCGCAGCAGACGGCCCAGGTAGTAGGTATTGGTAACGCCCACGTCGCACTGCCCGGCGCGAATGGCGTTCAACACCGAGGTGTCGTTGGAGAACGGGTCGGCGCCGAAGTTCGCCACCCAGCCGCGGACGGTCTCCTCGGTGTGCTCCTCGCCGTGGTGGGCGATGAGGGTGGCCACCAGCGACTGGTTGTAGACCTGCTGGGAAGTGCGCATGCAGAGGCGGTAGCGCCAGCGCCGGTCGGCCAACCCCTCGTAGCTCTCCAGGTTGGCGGGATCGACCCGGTCGGGGTGATAGATGATGGTGCGGGCACGGACCGAGTAGCCGAACCAACGCCCCTCCGGGTCACGCAAGTGCTCCGGGATGCGCTCGCGCAGGACCGCCGAATCGACCGGACGCAGCAGGCCGGCGTCTGCGGCCATATAGAGGTTCCCGGCGTCGACGGTCATCAGGATATCAGCCCGGGTCCGTTCGCCTTCCGAGCGTAGGCGCTCCATCAGCGGGCCGGCGGAATCGGTGATATAGCGGACCGGGATGCCCGTCTCTTCGGTGAAGCGGTCGAAGATCGGTTTGATGAGGTGTTCCTGGCGGGCCGAGTAGACGGTGAGTTCGGAGTCGTCGCCGGTGCCGCAGCCGGTCAGGCCCACGGCGGCGGCCAGGGCGGCAATAGCGGTGAATCCGAAAAGCGGCCTCGAGGCCATGAGCGTGATCCTCCAGAAATCGGAAATCCGTTGCGGTAGGCAACGATAATCATTCCCATTTATGAGTGCAAGAGGCAGTGTGCAGGGTAGCGGGCGAGATAGTCCGGCTGGGTACCGGGAGCAGGCTTGCAAGTGGACGGTAATACCCCATAATGGGGGTTTTTCTGTTGATCAACTCGAATGCTTGTGAACCTGATCACCGCCAGCCGCCGGCTGCAGGAGTGGGATGCCAAGGGGCGCTGGGTGTTTACCCGGCGTGACTTGGCGCGGTTGTTTCCCGAGGATGGCACGCGGTCGCTGAACAAGGGCATTGCGCGCCTGGTGGCCAAGGGCCTGCTGGAACGTCTCGGCCGCGGCGTATACATCAACCCCCTCGCCCGCGGTAAGGATGGCCGTCTGCTGGAGCGAGTGGCCTTGGCGCTGCGCCGCGGTGAGTACAACTACCTTAGCCTGGAGTCGGCGCTTTCCGAGTACGGGGCCATTTCCCAGATCCCCCTGGATCGGTTGACGGTGATGACCACGGGACGCAAGGGCGAGTACCGGACGCCGTATGGGGTCATAGAGTTCACCCACACCGCCCGCCCGGCGGAAAACATTCTTGCCAACACCGTACTCGTCCCCGAGCGTCCTCTGCGCTTGGCCACCAAGGCCGCGGCGTGGCGGGATCTCAAGCGTGTGGGGCGCAATCTGACCCTGGTTGACAGGGAGGCGTTGAGCGATGAAGGCTGATTTTGACGCGTTGGTGGAGCGGGCAATGGAGGAAGGGCGTTATCGCCTGATGCGGCCCGTGGTCGAGAAGGAGTTGCTGCATTATGACATCCTCTTCGCCCTGGATCAGGGAGGTTTTCTCGACCGGCTGACTTTCCAGGGCGGGACGGCCCTGCGCCTGTGTCATGGGGCTCCCCGATTTAGTGAGGACCTGGATCTTGTCGGCGGTCGCCGGTTTGCCGCGGAAGACCTCTCGGGTATGGCCGATTGCATCTTCGACTTTATTTCCCGCCGCTACGGGCTGGAGGTGAGGGTCAAGGCGCCTAAGCCGGCCGACAAGCCGAGTGACGGGCGGGAAGCGGACGGCATCGCGGTCAACCGGTGGCGGATCAATGTGATCACCGCGCCGGCGAGGCCTGACTTACCGCAGCAGAAAATCCGCATAGAGGTGGTGAACGTCCCGGCGCATACGGGGGAGCCCATGGCGTTGCACCGGAATTACGCCGTCCTCCCCGACGGCTACGGCGACCTGTTGGTCAGGACCGAGACATTGGGTGAGATCATGGCGGATAAGCTGGTATCGCTGGTTACCTGTGAGCGTTACGTGCGCTATCGGGACATCTGGGATCTCAGGTGGCTCGCCCAGCAGGGTGCCGGTCCGGACGAGGCGCTGCTGCGTTACAAGCTGGAGGACTATCGGGTTGGCGACTACTCCGGCAAGCTGGAGCGCTTCCGTCGCCGTTTGCCCGAGATCATCAGCGACAAGGCCTTCCGTGACAGCATGGTTAGGTTTCTGCCGGCGGACGTGGTGGAGCGTACCTTTGATCGATCTGGTTTTCTCTCGTTCTTGGAGCGGGAGACCGACCGCCTCCTGGGGCAGGCCGCGCAGTC
>SKYL01000008.1 GCA_007127935.1 Halorhodospira sp.
CGCAGACGGCGCGCTCCCTGATCGGGCACCTGGTGGGGGCGGTACGGGGCTCCGCCCTCTACCGGCAGGCGTCATTCCTGGTGGATGCGGCCGGGCGGCAACTCTTTCCCGCGTGGATCGAGATCGTGGAACGGCCCCACCGGCCCCGGGGGCTGGGCAGCGCCGCCTTCGACGGTGAGGGGGTGGCCACCCGTGAGGCGCCGCTGGTGGCCGGGGGCGTCCTGCAGCGGTACGTCCTCGACAGCTACTCGGCGCGGCGGCTGGGGCTGGAGACCACCGGTAACGCCGGCGGCGTCCACAACCTGGAAGTGGCGCCGGGGGCGGACGATTTCGATGCCCTGCTCCGCCGCATGGGGCGCGGTCTGGTGGTCACGGAACTGATGGGCCAGGGGGTCAACCTGGTCACCGGCGACTACTCCCGGGGCGCCGCCGGCTATTGGGTCGAGGACGGCGCCGTCGCCTATCCGGTCCAGGAGGTGACCGTGGCCGGGCGCCTTCCCGAGATGTTCACCGGTCTGGTGGCCGTGGGGTGTGACGTGGACCGCCGGGGGAATATCCAGACCGGCTCCCTGCTGCTGGACGGGATGACGGTGGCCGGGGAGTAGCAGGCGGCATGGCGGTCCACCGGGGGTCCACGGGGCGGTGGCCCGCCCACGCCGTGCTCTTCCCGTTGGCCGCCGCCTACGCGGCGGTGGCTGTTCCCCTCTCGTTTTTCGCCCTCACCGGCGGCCCGGTCTGGTTGCCGGGCATCGCCGGACCGGCCGGCCACGCCCACGAACTGCTCTTCGGCTTCGCCGCCGCCGTGGTCGCCGGCTACCTGATCAACAAGGCCGCGTGGCCGTATCTCGCCGCCTTGGTCGGCGCCTGGCTGGTGGCGCGCGGCGCCGGTCTGGCCGCCCCCGGCGGCGCCGTGGCCGTGCTGGCTGGCGCCGCGTTCTTCGGGTTGGCCGCCTACGCCACCATCCCCCCCTACGTGCGCACCGCCAAGAAGTGGCGCAACCGCGCCCTGGGGGTGATCCTGCTGGCGCTGTTCGGCGCCGGCGCGGCCTACGCCTTTGCGGCGCTCGGGTCGGGGCCCCACGGCCGGCCGGCGGCGCTGGCGGTGGGGGTCGATGCGGTGACCACGCTGATGCTCTTCATGGGCGGGCGGATCATCGCCCCGGCGGTGGGCGGCTACCTGGAGCGCCGCGGCATCGCCCAGGAGGCGCGGGTGCAGCCGGCCGTCGAGGGGGCGTTGCTGGTGGCCATGGGGGTGGCGGTGGCGGCCGGCCTGATCCCCGGGGCCGAGCCGTTGCGCGTGGCGGCGTTGACCGTGGCCGGGGTGTTGGCCGCCGTGCGCTTGGCCCGGTGGCGGCTGTGGCGCTGCGGCGGGCGGCCCGATCTGATCGCCATGGGGGTCGGGTACGGCTGGTTGGCCGCCGGCCTGTTGCTGCAGGCGGGCGCACTCTCCGGCGTGGTGCCGGTGACCCCCACGGCGGCGGTCCATGCGGTCCTGGTGGGGGCGTTGGGGACGCTGACCATCACCGTGATGACCCGGGTGCACCGCCTGCGGATCCGTGACCGGGTCTCGGGATTCGCCGTGCCGGGGGTGGCGGTGGCCTTGATCGCCGTCGCCGCGGCCGCGCGGATCGCCGCCGACGGGGTGCCGGTGTGGCGCGTGGAGTGGTTGGCGGTGGCCACGGTGGCGTGGAGCTTGGCCTACGGCCTGCTATTGACCGTGCTGTTGCGACCCCGGCGGATCAAGCCTTAGTCAGGACCCGCCCGGGGCGTCCTCCAACTCCTCGAAGCCATCCTCCACCAGGGCGATCAGCGCGGCCAGGGCGGCCTCGGCGTCGGGGCCGTCGCACTCCACCGTCACCTCCGTGCCCTTGCCGGCGGCGAGCATCATCAGCCCCATGATGCTCTTGCCGTTGACCCGCTTCTCCCCGCGGCAGACGTGGATCTCCGACTCGAAACCGGAGGCGGTGGCGACGAAGCGCGCCGCGGCCCGGGCGTGCAGGCCGAGCCGGTTGCAGATGACCGCCGTGCCCCGGATCACGGCCCCGTCTCCCCGTTGCGGTCGGCGGGCATGACGCCCGCCCTGCCGCCCACCAGCGCCGCTTCCGCCAGCGCGTCCAGGGAGAGGCCCGCGTAGTTGTAGACGCGCAGCAGCATGGGCAGGTTGAGCCCCGCCACTACCCGGCTCTCGTGCCCCCGGGCGATGCCCAGGGCGATGTTGGCCGGGGTGGAGCCGCAGGCGTCGGTGAGGAGCAGCACGCCGTCCCCGCCGTCCACCTCGGTGGCCATTTGCCGGCCGCGGGCGATCAGCAGGTCCGGGTCGTCGTGGGCCTGGACGTCGAGGCATTGGGTCTGCAGCGGACAGATCCCCAACGTCGCGGCGGCGGTGGCCAGCAGTTCGGTGCCGATGCTGCGGTGGGTGATGAGGAGCAGACCGACGCTCATGACAACTCCCTGTGGCGCAGGGCCACGTGATCGCAAGCGGTGCGGAGATCGGCGGCCAATCGTTCCGCCAGGTAGACCGAGCGGTGCTGGCCGCCGGTGCAGCCGATGGCCACGGTAAGGTAGGTCCGCCCTTCCCGCAGGTAGGTGGGAATCCACTGCGCCACCAGGTCGTGGATCTGGCGGTAGAGGGTCGCCGTCTCCGGCTGGTCCTCGAGAAAGCGGCGAACCGCCTCGTCCCGCCCGGTGTGGGGGCGGAGTTGCGGCTCCCAGTGGGGGTTGGGAAGGCAGCGGGCGTCGAAGACGTAGTCGGCGTCGGTGGGGATGCCGTGCTTGTAGCCGAAGGACTCCACCAGCACCGAGAGGGAGGCCGGTTCCCCGGTCAGGCGCTCGAAGACGAGGCTCCGCAGGTCGTGGACGCTGGTGTGGCTGGTGTCCAGCACCCAGAGCGCCTCTTCCCGCAGCGGCTCCAGTAACTCCCGTTCCATCTTCAGCGCATCGGCGAGCGGGTGGTCGTCGTCGGCCAACGGGTGCCGCCGGCGGGTCTCGCTGAAGCGCCGGATCAGTGTGGTCTCGTCGGCGTAGAGAAAGATCAACTCGGAATCGACGCCGGTGGCGTGGAGCCGGGCGAGGATCTCCGGGAGCCGGCGAAGGTCTTCCGGGGCGTTGCGGGCGTCGATGCCGACCCCGAAGCGGTCCCCGGTGCGGTGACCACTGGTCCGGGCGTACTTGGCGAACTCCTCCAGAAGCTTGACTGGCAAATTGTCTATGCAATAGAAGCCGGCGTCCTCCAGGGTATGGAGGGCGACGCTCTTGCCGGAGCCCGATAGCCCGCTGACGATGACCAGCCTCACCTGGCTCACAATGCTCGATCTCCCTTAATGGGCCATGGCGCCGGCCGCCTCGATCAGCGCCGCCACCGGCCGGTGTTGGGTGCCGGTGATTCGAACCCGCGGCAGCGCCACCCCCAAGATCCAGGTCTGGTCGTGGCGCCCATGCAATACGGAGGCCTCACTGACCGGAAGGAGCGACGGGATCAGTTCGATGACCCGCTCCAATACGGTCTCGCGGGCCACTGCCTCCGGCCCGCGCAGCGCGGCCACATCCATTACGCCGAGATCGCGCAGGTGGAGCAACCCGTGGCCTCGTTCAGGGCATCTCCCCAGCAGCCGCCCCCCAAGGCATCGCACATGGACGGCATCATCAGCCACCAGGGCGTAGCCCCGTTCCAAGAGCGTCCAGGCGGCGTCGCTCTTGCCGGCCCCGCTCGGGCCGGTCAGGAGCAGGCCGCGGCCTTGCCGCGTCAAAAGAACGCCGGGAATGACCGCTTCGGCTTCCGGTCCGGCGCTCAAGGGTTGTCCGTTGTTGCCTGCCACTCGCGCAGTTGCTGATGGAGCGCCTGATCGTCCTCCGCTTGGCGCAGCCGCTCACAGAGGTTGGCGTCGCTGAACATCTCCGCGAGGGCGGCCAGGATCTGCAGGTGTTCGTCGGTGAAGTGCTCCGGCACCACCAAGGCGAACAGCAGGTCCACCGGCGCCCGGTCGAAGGCCTCGAAGTCGATCCCTTCATGGATACGGATCATAGCGCCGATGGCGTGCTCGATCCCTTCCACACGGGCGTGTGGAAGAGCCACGCCGTGGCCGAGACCGGTGCTGCCGAGCTTCTCCCTGGCGGTGAGGCGGTCGGCGACCTCCGGTGCGGAGAGTCGGGGCTCACCGGCTCCGATCAATTCGCCCAGCCGGTCCAGGGCTTGCTGCTTGGACTCGATATGATCTTCGCAGCGGATGCGTTCCGGGGTGATGAGTTGCTCGATGTCCATGGGATGCCTGATCGCAGTAGCGGAAGACGCGCCTGTGGCGACCCGTTCAGGAACTTGCCTTGAGGCTCGCGCCGTGGCGCCGCTGATCGACGAGTTTCTCCTTGCTCTTGAGGATTTGCCGGTCGAGTTTGTCCACCAGCGCGTCAATGGCGGCATACATGTCGGCGGCCACGGCGTCGGCGAAGACCCGGCCCATTCCACCGCCGAGGCGAATGTCGGCCTCCGCCTTGTGTTCCAGCTTCTCCACCGTGAGGATGACCTCGGTGTCGACCACATTGTCCGCGTGCCGCTGGAGCTTGTCGAACTTCTCGTGGAGATAGCTCCGCAGTGCGTCGGTGACGTCCACGTGGTGACCGGTGAGCTTGATGTTCATGGTGTCTCCTTTCCATACAATAGGTTGGTTTGGGTCTCGCCGTCAGCCCGGTCGCTTTCGCTCCGAAGAGGACGGGATGGACATGGACTCACGGTACTTGGCTACGGTTCTGCGCGCCACCCGGATTCCCTCCCCGTGGAGCAAATCGGCGATTTTACTGTCGCTGAGGGGCTTGGCGGGATCCTCATCGGCGATGAGCCGGCGAATGCGGGCGCGGATGGCGGTGGCCGAGGCCTCGCCGCCATCCGCGGTCTGCACATGGCTGGAGAAAAAGTACTTGAACTCGAAGGTGCCCCGCGGGGAGTGCAGGTACTTCTGGGTGGTGATCCGGGAGATGGTCGATTCGTGCATGTTGACCGCCTCGGCGATCTCCCGCAGCACCAGAGGCCGCATGGCCTCCTCGCCGTGATCAAAGAACCCCTGTTGGCGCTCCACGATGGCCCCGGCGACCTTGGTCAGCGTCTCGTTGCGGCTGCGTAGGCTCTTGAGCAGCCAACGCGCTTCCTGTAGGTGGCTGCGCAGGCAGGTGTTCTCGGGGCTGGTGTCGGCCCGGCGCACCAAGCCGGCGTAGTAGGGGTTGATGCGCAGGCGGGGAGCGGTCTCACCGTTGAGTTCCACCTGCCAATACCCGCCGCGGCGGACCACCACCACATCGGGGACGATGTACTCGGTGGAGCCGGAATCGATCTGGGAACCCGGATGGGGCGAGAGCGTTTGGATCAGGGTAATGACTGCCTGCAACTCTTCGTGCGCCAAGTTCATGGCCCGCGCCAAGTCGTCAAAGCGGCGCCCCGCCACCAAGTCCAGATGGTCCTCCACGGCTTCCAGCGCTTCTTCCCGCCATGGGGTCTCCGGGGGCAACTGGTGGAGTTGGATCAGTAGCGCCTCCTGAGGGTCCCGGGCCGCGACGCCGACGGGGTCGAAACGCTGCACCCGGAGCAGTACCGCCTCCATCTCCGCGAGTTCCACCTCCCAATCGGCGGGGAGCGCACCCTGGATCTCCTCCAGCGGTGTGGCCAAGTAGCCGTCGTCGTTGACCGAGTCGATGATGCTTTGGGCGATGGTCAGGTCCCGCGGTGAGAACCGCTCCATCTCGGCCTGCCAGTAGAGGTGGTCGCGCAGGGAGTCGATCTGAGCGGCGCGGTTGTCGTAGTAGTCCCGGCCCTGGGCCTCCGGACCCGGGTCGCTGAACGAGGTGGTGCCGTCGTAGATGTCGTCCCACTGGGAGTCCACCGGCAACTCTTCCGGGATGCCGCCCTCGTCATCGCCGTGTTCCGGTTCCACCACGCCGACGGTGAGCGGGTCGTCCTCCTGCAGGTCTTCTTCGACCTCCAGCATGAGGTTGGACTCCAACGCTTGTTGGATCTCGGTCTGCAACTCCAGTGACGAGAGTTGCAGCAGACGGATGGCCTGCTGCAACTGGGGCGTCATCGTGAGTTGTTGGCCGATCTTGAGTTGAAGCGTCTGCTTCATGTCGATCTCTGGTCCGTACATTGCGGCGGCCAGCAAGGGGAGGCCGCGGTTCCAAGCGGGGGCCGTTCAGAGCGCGGCGCCTTCAATGGGCATCGTAGCCCAATCGGCGAGGTTAGAGAATGGCCCGCCTGTTGCATTCCGATAGTGTGCTTATAGCCGGAAGTCCTCGCCCAGGTAGACATCCCGCACCCGTTGGTCGGCGAGTACCGTTCCGGCATCGCCCGCGGCGATGACCCGGCCCTCGCTCAGGATATAGGCGCGCTCGACGATGCCCAGGGTCTCCCGAACGTTGTGGTCGGTGATCAGCACGCCGATGCCGCGTGCCTTCAAGCCCTCGATGATGCGCTGGATATCCCCTACGGAGATCGGGTCGACTCCGGCGAAAGGCTCGTCCAGGAGAATGAAGCGGGGGTCGGCAGCCAGCGCCCCGGCGATCTCCACCC
>SKYL01000255.1 GCA_007127935.1 Halorhodospira sp.
GTGCGCGCCCTCTCCACCCGCGGGCGCCACCGGCTCGACCGGCTGATGCCGCTGGCCGTCGGGGCGTGTTGCCGCGCCCGCCGACCGGAACGCGCGCTAGGCCGCATCCTCGACTTGGTGGAGACGGTGGCCCGCCGCACCGCCTACCTGGCGCTGCTGGTGGAGCACCCCATGGCGCTCTCCCAGTTGGTTCAGTTGTGCGACGGCTCGGCGTGGGTGGCGCGCTTTCTCACCAACCACCCGCTGCTGCTGGACGAACTGCTCGATCCCCGCTCGCTCTACGCGCCGCTCTCCCGCGAGGAGCTGGAGGCCGACCTCGACCACCGCCTCGCCAACGCCGCCCCGGACGACCTGGAGCAACAGATGGAGATGGTGCGGCAGTTCAAGCAGGCGGCCCAGCTCAAGGTGGCCGCCGCCGACGTCTCCGGCGCGGCGCCGCTGATGGTGGTCAGCGACTACCTCACCCACATCGCCGAGGTCGCCCTGGAGCGGGCCGTCACGCTCTGCCGCGAACACTTGGTCCGCCGCCACGGCCGCCCGCTCTGCGTGGACAGGGGCGAGGAGCGGGAGGCCGGCTTCGCGGTGGCCGGATACGGCAAGCTCGGCGGGCTGGAGCTGGGCTATAGCTCCGACCTCGACCTGGTCTTCCTCCACGACAGCCGGGGGGAGCAGCAGGAGACCGACGGCGAGCGCGTCATCGACAACCAGGTCTTCTTCGCCCGGCTGGCCCAGCGGGTGGTCCACTTCCTCAACACCCCGACGCCGGGCGGCATCGTCTACGAGGTGGATACCCGGTTGCGGCCGTCGGGCAACGCCGGGCTGATGAGCACCACGGTCGACGCCTTCGAGAAGTACCAGCTGGAGAGCGCCTGGACGTGGGAGCACCAGGCGTTGGTCCGCGCCCGGATCGTGGCCGGCGAGGCCGGGGTGCGGGAGGCGTTCGACCGCATCCGCCGATCAGTGCTGACCCAGCGGCGGGAGACCGAGGCATTGCGCAAGGACGTGCGGGAGATGCGGGAGCGCCAGCGGCGGGAGAAGGGCAGCCGCGACCCCGGCCGCTTCGATATCAAGAACGACCCTGGGGGGTTGGTCGATATCGAGTTCCTGGTCCAGTTCCTGGTGCTGGACGCGGCCCACGACCACCCCGAGATCATCCGTTACACCGACAACATCCGGCTGCTGCGCGCCCTGGCCGCCGCCGGCCGCCTCCCCGAGGACGACGCCCACCGCCTGGCCGGCGCCTACCGCGCCTACCGCCGCCGCCTCCACCAGTTGGCGCTTCAGGATGAGGAGCGGGTGGTGGACGCGACGGAATTTACCGACGAAAAGGAGGCCGTGGCGGCGCTGTGGGAGGCGTGGCTCCCGTCATTGCGAGGGCCGGAGGCCCGCGGCAATCTCCCGGAGACTGCCGCGCCCCTTCGGGGCTCGCAGTGACGAGATGAAGCCTTCGGCGCAGTGACGGGGGGTGGCCGTCAGATGTGGGTCAACCACTCCTGGTGTTTAGAGTCTCGCCCCTCCACCACGCCGAAATACCGTGCCTGCAACTTGGCGGTGATCGGTCCACGGCCGCCGTTGCCGATCACGCGGCCGTCCAACTCCCGGATCGGCGTGACCTCGGCGGCGGTGCCGGTGAAGAAGGCCTCGTCGGCGATGTAGACCTCGTCCCGGGTGATCTGGCGCTCGCGGACCTCGATGCCCTCCTCACGGGCCAGCCGGATCACCGTGTCGCGGGTGATGCCCTCCAGGGCGGAGGTGAGCGACGGTGTGTGGAGGACGCCGTCGCGGATCATGAAGAAGTTCTCGCCGGAGCCCTCGCAGACGAAACCGCCCACATCCAACAGCAGCGCCTCGTCGTAGCCGGCCTGGGTCGCCTCTTGCACGGCGAGCATGGAGTTCATGTAGTTGCCGTTGGCCTTGGCCCGGCACATGGCCACGTTCACATGGTGGCGCGTAAACGACGACGTCTTGACGCGGATGCCGCGCTCCTTGCCCTCGTCGCCGAGATAGGCGCCCCACTCCCACGCCGCTACCATGGTGTGGGTGCGCAGGTTGTCGGCGTGCAGCCCCATCCCCTCGGAGCCGTAGAAGACCATGGGCCGCAGGTAGGCGGTGGAGAGCCCGTTTTCGGCCACGGCGCGCAGGCACGCATCGTTGATCTGCTCCGGCGTGTAGGGAATCGGCATGCCGAGGATCTTCGCCGAGTTGAAGAGCCGCCGGGTGTGGTCTTGAAGGCGGAAGATGGCCGGACCGTGAGGGGTGGCGTAGGCGCGTACGCCCTCGAAGGCGCCCATGCCGTAGTGGAGCGTGTGGGTCAGGCAGTGGACCCGGGCATCGCGCCAGGGCAGCATCTTGCCGTCGAACCAGATGTAGCCGTCGCGGTCGGCGAAAGACATGGGTGGCTCCCCAAAAAAAGGTTCTAGTTGCAAAGTTCAAGTGGCAAGAGGATAACC
This sequence comes from Halorhodospira sp., assembly GCA_007127935.1. GTDB lineage: Bacteria > Pseudomonadota > Gammaproteobacteria > Nitrococcales > Halorhodospiraceae > SKYL01. Next base: position 2,451 of record SKYL01000255.1, read on the forward strand.
GCTCCGCCCGGGATCGCAAACGTCCCCCTTGCAACGTCTCTCTCTAGCAACGTCCCTCTTGCAACTAGTACCTTGGGTCTAGAAACTTCCCCCCATGGACACCGTCTTCATCCGCGGCCTCCAGGTGGAGACCGTCATCGGCATCTTCGAGTGGGAGCGGCGCATCCGCCAGCGGGTGCGCATCGACCTGGAGATGCACGCCGACGTGGCCCGTGCCGCGGCCACCGACGCCATCGACGACGCCCTCGATTACAAGGCCATCGGCAAGCGGATAATCGCCTTCGTCGGCGAGAGCGAGTTCCAGTTGGTGGAGACCCTGGCCGAGCATGTGGCGGCGCTGGTCCGCAAGGAGTTCGGCGTTTCATGGCTGCGCCTGACGGCGAGCAAGCCCGGGGCGCTAAGGGGCGCCGACGACGTGGGCGTGACCATCGAGCGGGGGACGCAGGGGTCGTCTTGACACGGGTCTTCCTCGGCATCGGCAGCAATATCGACCGCGACCGCCACATCGGCGCGGCGGCGGCGGAGTTGCGGGCACGGTGGCCGGGGATCGCCTTCTCCCCGGTCTATGAGAGCGCCGCGGTGGGGTTCGACGGGGAGGACTTCTATAACTTGGTGGCGGTCTTCGAGGCCGGGGAGCCGCTGGCCGCGGTGGAGGCGGCCCTGCGCGGGATCGAGGACGCCCACGGCCGTGACCGCAGCGGTCCGAAGTTCTCGGCGCGGACCCTCGACCTCGACTTGCTGACGTGGGGCGACGCCGTTATCGACGACGGGCGGATCGTCCTGCCGCGCCCCGAGATCCTCCGCTTCGACTTCGTCCTCCGCCCGCTGGCCGACCTCGCCCCCGATACGCGCCACCCGGTCGCCGGGATCACCTACCGCGAGCTGTGGTCGCGATTCACCGGCTCGCCGGCCGTCCTGCGAATCGCCCCCATATCAGTGGAATAACACGGTGCGTTTATATACGATATACGCCTATCACCGCCGACGGCGGCCCAACCCGATCCGGAGACCACAAGAATGACGCAGCAGAAAGACACGTTCACTTGGCATAACACCGTCTTGACCGCGGAGCAGCGGGCGGAAGCCAAAGGGCAGCGGCCGGCGGTCATCTGGTTCACGGGTCTGTCGGCGTCGGGCAAGTCGACCTTGGCCAACGCGCTGGAACACGCGTTGTTCGAGCGCGGTCACCACACCTTTCTGCTGGACGGCGACAACGTCCGCCACGGGCTGAACAAGGATCTCGACCTCTCGCCGGAGGGGCGCCAGGAGAACATCCGCCGGATCGGCGAAGTGGCGAAGCTCTTCGCCGACGCCGGGCTGATCGTCGTCACCGCCTTCATCTCCCCGTACCGCAGTGACCGACGGATGGTCCGCGAGCTGCTGAAGCCCGGCGAGTTCGTGGAGGTGCACGTCCATGCCCCTCTGGAGGTGTGCGAGAAGCGCGACCCCAAGGGCCTCTACGCCAAGGCCCGGGCCGGAGAGATCAAGGGGTTCACGGGGATCGACGCGCCCTACGAGGTCCCGGAGCACGCGGAACTGGTCATCGACACCAGCAAGAACGACGTGGCGACGTGTATCCAGACGCTTCTGGATTACCTGCGGGAGAAGAACATCCTGCTGCGGTAGGCACGACTCCCTTACTTCGCCGCCGCCTGGGTCAGTGCGGCGGCAGCCGCCCGGATGTCGTCTTCGCTGATCCCCAGTTGCTGCAGCTCGCCCCGCAGTTTCTTCTCCGCCTGGGCGCGTTCGCGCACCGGGGTCAGCAGCAGCACGCCCTTCGCCTCGCGCACGTCGAAGTAGTCCACCTGGGCGAACTTCCGGGCGATGTCCGGGGGCAAGGTCAGCCGGTTCCAATCGGTCTTCTTGGCAAGCATGTTTCTCCCTCCCGTTCCCTTTGTAGCATACTAGCCCCATGGGTACCCTCGCCGACAAGGTTGTTTTTGTGACCGGCGGCCTGCGGGGGCTCGGCCGTGCCATTGCGCTACGCACGGCGGCGGACGGAGGTCGGCGGCGCGGTTGGCCGAGGCGTTCCACGCCTTGGTCCGTCGACCCAGCGCCGAGTGCACCGGCCACTGCTTCATCGACGACCAGCTGCTGGCGGGCGTTCTTCCCGCCGGCGTGCCCTCCCGTTAAGCCCACAGGACCGCTCTAGCTATGCCGCACGCACTTTCGCCGAAGGCCATCCCCGCCCGCGAGCGTTTGATTTTGGCACTAGATGTGCCGAGCGCCGATGATGCCAAGCGCTTGGTGGAGACCCTGGGCGACAGCGTGGCCTTCTACAAGGTGGGGCTGGAACTCTTCATGGCCGGCGGCTACTTCGAGTTGATCGATTGGCTGCGGGCGCAGGGCAAGCAGGTCTTTGTCGATCTGAAGTTTTTTGACGTACCCCAGACGGTGGCGTCGGCAGTGCGGCAGCTGCGGGGGCGAGGGGTCGCCTTCGCCACCGTCCACGGCAACGACGCCATCCTCGAGGCGGCGGCCCGGGAGAAGGGCGACGTGAAGATCCTGGCGGTGACCGTGCTCACCAGCCTCGACCGGGGCGATCTCGACGACCTGGGTTTCCACTGCGACGTGGACGCCCTGGTGCTCTCTCGCGCCCGGCGGGCGCTGGAGCGGGGCTGCGACGGCGTCATCTCCTCGGGCCTGGAAGCGCCCAACCTGCGCGACCAGTTGGGTGACCGCTTCCTCGTCATCACCCCCGGCATCCGGCCGGTGGACAACCGCGGCACCGACGACCAGAAGCGCACCGTGGGCGTCACCGAGGCCTTCCGCAACGGCGCCGACTACATCGTGGTGGGCCGCCCGATCCGCAATGCCCCCGACCCCAAGGCCGCCGCCGAGGCCATCCAGACGGAGATCGGCGCCCTCTTCGGGCAAGCATAAATTGCCGTGGATCGGTGGCGCCTCTACACTTGGGGCCTTGCGCATCCCTGGGAGAGAGGCATGGAACCGAAGACCGTCTGCATCATCGGAGGGACCGGATTCGTCGGCAACTACATCGCCAACCGGCTGGGGCGCCGTGGCGACCAGGTACGGGTACTGACCCGGCGGCGGGAGCGCAAACGCGACGTGCTCTCGGTGCCCCGCCTCCTTCTGGTGGAGACCGATGTCCACGACGAACGGGCCCTGATGCAACAGGTCAGTGGCTGCGACGTGGTCATCAACCTGGCCGGCATCCTCAACGAACACAAGGGTCCCAAGGGCGATGCGTTCCGGCGGGTCCACGCCGACCTGCCGCGCAAGATCGTCACCGCCTGCCGCCGGGCCGGCGTGAAGCGCTACCTCCATATGAGCGCCCTGGGCGCCGCCTCCGACGCCCCCAGCCTCTATCAGCGCACCAAGGCCGAGGGCGAGCGCGCCGCCCTGGAGGCCGACTCCGACCGCCTGCGGGTCACCGCCTTCCGCCCGTCGGTGATCTTCGGCCCCGGCGACAGCTTCTTGTCCCTCTTCGCCATCCTGCTGCGCATCGCCCCGGGCGTCATGTTACTGCCGACCCCCGACGCCCAATTCAAGCCGGTCTACGTCGGCAACGTGGCCGAGGCCTTCGTCCGCGCCATCGACGATCCGGCGGGCACCTCCGGCAAAAGCTACGAGTTGTGCGGCCCCCGCATCTACACCCTGCGCGAACTGGTGGAGTACATCGGCCGCACCGCCGGCCTGCGGCGCAAGATCGTCGGTCTGCCCGACTTCGCCTCCCGCCTCCAAGCGCGCATCCTCCAGCGGGTGCCCGGCAAGCCGTACAGCTACGACAACTACCTCTCCTCCACCGTCCCCAACGTCTGCACCGACGACGGCCTGGCTCAACTCGGCATCACCCCCACGCCCCTGGAGGCCGTGGCCCCGGGCTACATCGGCCCCTACCACCGCCAGGACCGCTACCAGGACTTCCGCAAGGAGGCGGGACGGCAGGCTTGACCAAAGAATCTCGACGGGCGGGAGCGGATCCGGGGGGTGGGGGTCCCCATGCGGGGGTGTGCGGCGGCAGGGATGCCGCCGGCAAGCGTACAGGGGTTCGCCGCACAGCGGCGAACGCCAGTCCAGGGAAGGACGGGCCGGGCTCGCAAGCGGA
>SKYL01000226.1 GCA_007127935.1 Halorhodospira sp.
CCCCCGAGGCGCCCGCGCCGCGCCGCTGCCGGAGATCCCGCCGCTGCCGGCGGAACGGGAGGTGCGCATCGACTTCCCGGCGGCCCAGACCGCCATCTACCTGGCGGTGCCGGCGCTGGCGCGGGGCGACGAGTTGGAGATCCCGCTGCAAGTGGCCAACCAAGTCCTCGGCGGCTCCGGGCTGGTCTCCCGCCTCTTCCAGGAGATGCGCGAGGACCGGGGGTTGTCCTACTCCAGCCACAGCGGACTGCGCCCGGGCTCGGTGCCCGGCCCGTGGCTGGTGCGCAGTCTGGTGCGCGCCGACCGCACCGAAGAGGCATTGGCGGTGATGCTCGGTGAGTTGGAGCGGCTGGCCGCCGAAGGGCTCGATGACGAAGAGATCACCGAGGCGGTCCGCCACCTGACCGGCGCGTATCCCTTGTCGCTGGCCGGCAACGCCGCCATGGTCGGGCAGTTGTCGGTGCTGGCGGTCCACGACCTGCCCGCCGACCACCTGGCCCAATACATCCCGCGCATGGAGGCGGTGGACCGGGCGGCGGTGGGGGCGGCCCTCGACCGGGTGCTCGACCTGGAACGCCTCACCCGGGTCGTGGTCGGCCCCGGGGTGGAGGATGGCGCCCGTTGAGCCGCGGCCGGCGGGGGCGGCTGCGGATCATCGGCGGCCGCTGGCGGGGGCGGCCGCTCACCGTGGCCCCGGTGCCGGGGCTGCGGCCGACGCCGGACCGGGTCCGCGAGACGCTCTTCAATTGGTTGGCGCCGGAACTGCCCGGCGCCCGCTGCCTCGACCTCTTCGCCGGCACCGGGGCGCTGGGGCTCGAGGCGCTCTCCCGTGGTGCGGCGGAGGCGGTCCTGGTGGAGCGGGACGCCCGGCTGGTGCGGCTGCTGCAGGAGAAGGTCGCGGAGTTGGAGGCACCGGCCCGGGTGGTTCAGGCCGAGGTTGGCGCCTATTTGAACGGTGCGGCGGAGCCGTTCCACATCGTCTTCATGGACCCGCCGTACGCGTCCGGCCGCTTGGCCGAATACTGCCGGCGGTTGGCCGACGGCGGCTGGGCCGCCCCGGGGGCGCGGGTCTACGTGGAGTGCGACGCCGGTGAGGCGGTGCCGGACCTGCCGGATGCGGCGTGGCCCGCCGGCTGGGGGGTCTTGCGCAGAGGGCGGGCCGGCCGCGCCGCCTTCGCATTGCTGGAAGTTCCCGAGGCATACTAAGGCATTGGGCGGGAGGTAGCAGACCATGGGCGTCATCGCCATCTATCCGGGCACCTTCGATCCGGTGACCCACGGCCACACCGACCTGATCGAGCGTGCCGCGCGGCTCTTCGACCGGGTCATCGTCGGCGTCTCGGCCAACCCGGCGCCGTCGAAGCGGCCCGCCTTCACCATGGACGAGCGCCTGGAGTTCATTCGCACCGCTTTGGGGGCGCTGCCCAATGTCGAGGTGGAGGCGTTCGACACCTTGCTGGTGGACTTCGTCCGTGAACGGGGCGCCCAGGTGATCATGCGCGGCTTGCGGGCGGTCTCCGACTTCGAGTACGAGTTTCAGTTGGCCAGCATGAACCGGCAGCTCCACCCCGGCGTGGAGACGGTCTTCCTGACGCCGTCGGAGCAGTACGCCTTCATCTCGTCGAGCCTGGTGCGGGAGGTGGCGGCGCTGGGCGGTGACGTCTCACGCTTTGTCCACCCGGACGTGGCCGCCGCCCTGGCCAAACGGGTCCGCCGCTAGGGGAGCAGCGGCTCGGGGGACTCTTCGTTGCCCGGACCCACCAGGTGGGCGCCGCCCACCGCCTTGCCCATGTACATCCGCAGATCGGCGGTGTGGATAAGGTCTTCATAGGTCGTGGCGCCGTCGGTGATCCGCTCCGCAATCCCGGCGCTGACGGTGAGGGCGGAGCCCTCGGGCCGGTGGCCCAGCCCCCCGCCGAGGATGCGCCGGACCGCCGTGCAGGCGTCCTCGGCGGTGGAGTCGGGCAGCAAGATCACGAACTCCTCCCCACCCCAGCGCACCAGCACATCGGCGCGCCGCAGCCGGGCGCTGATCACGTCTCCCGTCTGGCGGATCACCACGTCGCCCATCTCGTGGCCGTAGACGTCGTTGATCGCCTTGAAGCGGTCGATGTCGAGGAAGGCCACCGCCAACGGCCGTTCGGCGCGCGCCGAGAGTTCAAAGTGGTGGCGCAGCATCTCCTCGCCGCTGCGCCGGTTGAACTGCTCGGTCAGCGGGTCGAGGGCGGAGCGGTCCACCAGCTTGGCCATGAAGTGGAGCTGGCTGATGCTGGCGAGCGCGGCCACCGCGGCGATGAGGGCCAGCAGCCACAGGGCGCCGAACCGGTCGTGCCACTGGAGGACCTCCACTTCGAGGAGCGCCACGCCCGTTTCCGCCAATAGCACCGGCAGCGCGATCAATGCTGCCTCCACCACGGTCAGCGGAAAGATGGAGATGCCGGCCACCATGACGAAGGGCAGGAACGCGTAGCCGGTGGCCAGGGCGCGGCGAAAGCCCTCCATCTCGTAGGCCGAGAGGGCGGGGTGGGTGATGAGGAAGAAGAGGGTCGGGATGAGCATCATCGCGCCGAGCCCCAGCCAGGCGTGGCGAAGCCGTTCGGAGTCGGGGAGCAGCAGCACCAGCGCGGCGAAGCCGAGGGTGGCCAGCAGGCGCGCGGCGATCAATCGGCCCAGCAGTTCCGGGAAGGGAAGGAACGCGAGATCGATCACGATCCACAGGGGGGTCAGCACCGCGAAGAGGGCCGCCACCAGCCGGACCCGGGAGATAATCAACCGCGCCCGCTGTCCACTGAGCAGGAGGGCGTGATCCGTGGGCAGAAAAGCGTGCCACAGGGCTTTACGATCCATGAGGCGCACGAATCCGGCGATTCCGCGGCTGCGGTCGCGAGTCAGGCGCCAGAATGAGGATCGGTCCGCATCCATTGCATACTCCGGCCGGCGGGGTGGATCAGGGGCCAAACCTACAGTTTTTTGTGGGAAAAAGAAATTCCGGGGGCGATATGTCGCTGTTCGATCCGGTGGTGCGGGATACTACGGTGGCTCGTGCCGCCCAGTATTTGGAAATCTCAGAGTACGAGTTCATGGCGTTGGCCCACTGGCGGACGTTCCACGCTATCGCCCGCCGGGACAAGCTGGATAAAATCTTCGGCCGCTATCTTTGGGACGAGACCAAGGCGCCGCCGTGGGTGATGAACCTGGGCCGTGAGATCGTCGGCAAGGCGGAGGACGGGACGTTGGTGCCGGAGGAGTACGGGGTACGCGCGCCGGTGCCGAAGTTGGAGCATCTGTTGCGGATGCTGCGGGACTGTCTGGTGTTGCTGCTGGTGGCGGCCGCCTTCGGCTACGCCCTATTCCTGGTGGCGCAGCCGGGACACTGAGGGGATATGCCCGAACTGCCCGAAGTCGAAACCACACGGCGAGGCTTGGAGCCGCATCTGGTGGGGTGCCGCCTGCTGGGCGCCGTCGTGCGGGAGCCGCGCCTCCGCTATCCGGTACCGGACGATCTCCACCGGCGCGTGGCGAACCGGCGCGTCAGCGCGGTGGGCCGGCGCGGGAAGTATCTGACGGTGTCCCTGGATGGGGGTGATGGCGGGGATGGCGGCGGGCTGTTGCTCCACCTGGGCATGTCGGGTTCGTTGCGGATCGTCCCCGCCGGCGAGCCGCCGCGCCCCCACGATCACGTGGATCTGCGGTTGGAGGACGGCCGGTTGCTTCGCCTCCACGACCCTCGCCGTTTCGGCAGCGTCCTTTACACCGATTCGCCGTGGGAGATGCACCCGCTGTTGCGGCGCCTCGGCCCCGAGCCCCTGGAGGGCGAGTTCGAGGGTGGGTATCTTTACCGCCGGTCACGGGGACGGAGAGGCGCGGTGAAGGCGTTCTTGATGGACAGCGCAGTGGTGGTGGGCGTCGGGAATATCTACGCCGCCGAGGCCCTCTTCCGGGCCGGTATCCGGCCCGACCGCCCCGCCGGAAGGGTTGGCGAGGGGCGCTACCGGCGGTTGGCGGAGGCGGTGCGCGAGGTGCTGGGGGAGGCGATCGCGGCCGGGGGGACGACGCTGCGCGACTTTCTCGGTAGTGACGGCAACCCCGGCTACTTCGCGTTGGCGCTGGCGGTCTACGGGCAGGAACGGTGCCGGAGGTGCGGAGGGGCGATCCGGCGGGTGCGGTTGGCCCAGCGAGGCACGTACTTCTGCCCCCGGTGCCAGCGATGACCGACGGCGGAACCCATCTCTGGCTGGGCGTCGACACCGGCGGCACGTTTACCGACTTTGTGCTGCTGGCCGGCGGTCGCTTGCGGATTCATAAGGTGCTCTCCACGCCGGCTCGGCCCGAGGAGGCGATCCTGCGGGGGATTCGGGAGTTGGGCCTGGAGGGGGGCGCGCTGCGGTTGGTGCACGGCTCCACGGTGGGGACCAACGCCGTCCTGGAGGGGAAGGGCGCCCGGACCGCGCTGGTCACGAACCGGGGGTTGGGCGATCTGCTCACCTTGGGACGCCAGAACCGGGACCGGCTCTACGACCTGGAACCGCCGCCGGTGGCGCCGCCGGTGCCGGAGGCGATGTGCCTGGAGACCGGCGGGCGGATCGATCCGCGGGGCCGGGTGGTGGAGCCCCTCACCGGCGACGACGTGGCCGCCGTCGCCGATGCCTTACACCGCCTCGCTCCCGAGGCGGTGGCCATCAATCTCCTCTTCTCCTTCGTCGACGAGACCTTTGAACGCCGGCTGGCGGAGGCGGTCCCCGAGGGGATCTTCGTCAGCCGCTCGTCGGCGGTGCTGCCCGAGTACCGGGAGTACGAGCGTGGCATCACCACCTGGCTCAACGCCTATGTGGGGCCGCGTATGGAGGGCTACCTGGGGCGCTTGCAACGGCGCCTGCCGGAGAGCCGCGTCATGGTCATGCAGAGTTCCGGGGAGCGGATCGACGCCGAGCGCGCCGGACGCGCGGCGGTGCGTCTGCTTCTTTCGGGGCCGGCCGGCGGGCTGCGGGGCGGCGGCTTCGTCGGTGACGCCGCCGGGGAGGCGCGCCTGCTGAGCTTCGACATGGGCGGCACCTCCACCGATGTGGCGGTGATCGACGGCGAGCCGCGGTTGACCACCGAGGGGACCATCTGCCGCTACCCGGTGGGGGTGCCGATGGTCGATATGCATACCATCGGCGCCGGCGGCGGTTCCATCGCCCGCCTTGATGCCGGGGGGGCGTTGCAGGTGGGCCCCCGGTCCGCCGGCGCCGATCCGGGGCCAGTCTGTTACGGGCGTGGTGGCGAAGAGCCGACGGTGACCGACGCCCACGCTGTTCTCGGCCGCCTGCCGGCGGCGGTGCGGTTGGGCGGCGCCCTGGCCCTGGAGTCGACGGCGGCGCGGCGGGCGCTGGGCCGGTTGGGGGCGCCGGCGGGGATGGATGCGGAGTGGGCCGCCGAGGGGGTGATCCGTGTGACCAATGAGCACATGGCCCGAGCGTTGCGGGTGATCACTGTGGAGCGGGGGCTCGACCCGCGGGATTTCACGCTCTGCTGCTTCGGCGGGGCCGGTGGCCTCCATGTCTGCGAGTTGGCGGACGAACTCGGTATCCGGCGGGCGCTGGCCCCCGTTCACGCCGGAGTGCTCTCGGCGCTGGGGATGTTGGCGGCGCCCCGGGGGCGGCAACTGTCGCGGACCTTGGCCCGTCCCCTGGCCGAGATCGACGGCGAAGAGGTGGAACAAGCCCTGGACGCCCTGGCCCGGACGGGTACCGGAGAGTTGGAGGCCGAGGGCGTGGCCCCGGAGGAGATCGAGCGGCATCCCGGCGTCGAACTGCGCTACCGGGGGCAGGCGTACACCCTGGAGGTGGCGTGGCGCGGCAAGCCGGCGTCGGAGGCCGCCTTCCACGACCTCCACGAGCAACGGTACGGTCACCGGCTCGACGAGCCGGTGGAGCTGGTCAATGTCCGCCTCGGATTGCGTGGCCCGAGTCCGCCCCTGGCGTTGCCGCCGTTGCCCGAGGGGGATGGCCGCCCCGACGGCGAGGCCCCCGTCCACGGTGTTGGGTGCCCGGTACCGTTTTGGCGGCGGGAGCGGATGCGCGCCGGCCAGGAAACGGTAGGGCCAGCAATGGTTCTGGATGCCGTTTCCACCACGTGGTTGGCGCCCGGATGGGGGGCGCGGCGGGACCGTTACGGGAACCTGTTGCTGGAGCGGACCGGTTGACCGGCCGGGAAGCACGGGTGTGCCTGCGCCGTTCTCCGGGGGGTCAATGGATCTGTTCCATGGTCTGGGCGTGGAGGTCGGCCCACTGAATCGCCTCCAGATAGACCGCCGTGACCTCCGCCCGAGGGAAATCGAGCGCTTCCAGTGTCTGCCAATCGCCCTCTTCCTGGGCGAGGGCGCAACGGAGGATGACGCCGTAGCGCCCTCGCCGGTGCAACAGCGCCTCCACGATCTCCCTGGACAACGGCAACTGCCCCACGATCTCATGCAGCGGGGCGTCCAGGATGGCGTCCACC
>SKYL01000152.1 GCA_007127935.1 Halorhodospira sp.
CGGCCCCCGTGGGCGGAACTGCCCCTGGCGCGGGGCGGCCGCCTCTACTATCGAGGGGGGCGTCGGTGGTTGGACCCGATCCTGACCACCGCGGCGCCCGGGCTGCGGGACGCCGACGGCTTGGCGCGGTGCCTCGCCGGGGTGCCCGGCGCCTTCGCGGTGGTGGCCCACTGGCCCGGCCGCGCGGCGGCGGCGGTGGACGGCCTGCGCGCCTTTCCGCTCTTCTACCACCGGGGCCGGGGCGGGATCACCATTACCGACGATCCGCTGGGGCGATCCGCCGGTCTCGACCTGCCGGTGGACGATGCGGTGGCGTCGGTGGAGTTCCAGCTGGCGGGGTACTGCGGCGGCGACGAGAGCACGTTGAACCGCCGCCTCAAGGCGATCCCCGCCGGCGCCCTGTTGGAGGTCACCCCGCGTACCGGGCTGCCGTTACCGTGGGAAGAGGGGGGGCGGGAGGCGGTGCAGGTGCGGCGGCTCTCACCGCCTCTCCACAGGCCCGCGGCGGAGGCCGAGGGCCGGGCGCTGTGGAGGGGGATGATGGAGCAACTGGACGACGTCTTCGCCGAGTACGTGGAGGCCGCCCGGGGTCGGCAGGTGGTGGTGCCGCTCTCCAGCGGCGTCGACTCCCGTTTCCTCGCCGCCATGCTCAAACGCCACGGCCACCGCGACGTCATCACTTACTGCTACGGCCGGCCCACCACCTGGGAGCGCGGCCCCAGCCGGGAGGCGGCGGAGCGGCTCGGCTTTCCGTGGCGCTTCGTCCCGTACAGCCGGGCGGCGTGGCGGGCGTGGTTCGAGAGCGACGCCATGGCGGCGTACCTCCCCTTCGCCGGGCGCCACGCCGCCGCCCCCCACGTCCAGGATTGGCCGGCGGTGCGGGTGCTGCAACAGAGCGGGGCGGTGGACGGCGACGCGGTCTTTTGGCCCGGCCACACCTGCATGCTCATCTCCAACCGCTTGGAGCCCGACATCCTCCGCCTCCCGGCGGCCGAATGGCGGCGCGCCCTGGCCCGGTCGCTCTTCCGCCACCACTATATCCTCCAGCGGCCACGGCGGGTGGTGAACGACGTGGAGCCGTTGCTGCAACGGATCGAGGCGGTGCTGCCCGACCTCGCCGACGGCGATCCCCACCGGTTGCTCAACGCCTACTTCGAGTTCGAGGCGCGGCAGCGCCACGCCAAGATGCTCATCAACTCCGCCCGGGTTTACGAGTTCTGGGGCTACGACTGGGCGATGCCGCTGTGGGACCGGCGCGTGGTCGACCTGTGGGCCGGTATCGGTTATGAGGGGCGTTGGGGCAAGCGGGCCTTCCGGAAGATGCTTCACCACCACAACCCCTGCGGGCTCTTTCCCCGCCCCGGTCCGCTGGGTTGGGCCGAGGCCGCCCGCCGGCGGATCAAGGCTTCGCCGCTCCTCTACTGTGCCCTCAAGCCGGTGAAGGACCTGACCCACCGGACCGTGGGCTACTTCCGCGACGAACTCGACCTGGGGTGGTACGGGATCGTGCCGTACCACCGCTACCTCTACCACATGGGGGTGCGGGGGGACGTCTACTCCCTGATCTCCCGGCTCTACCTGATGCGGGTCGGGGCGCGGTGAGCAGCGTCGGCGACCGGGTGGCGGCGGGCGCCGCATGGATGATCGGCCTGCGGTTCCTGCAACGCTCATTGGGGCTCATCAGCACCGTTATCCTGGCCCGTCTGCTGGTGCCGGAAGACTTCGGGCTGGTGGCGATGGCTCTGATCGTCTACGCCTTTGTGGAGATCATCGGCGGATTCGGCTTCGATCTGGCGCTGATCCGGGATCAGGAGGCCGAAGATCGTCACTACCACACGGCGTGGACCCTCAATCTTGCCTACAAGCTATTCGCGGCCTTGGTGATCGCCGTGTTCGCCCCGGTCTTCGCCGGATTCTTCGGCGATCCGCGGGTCGAAGAGGTGCTCTACGTCATCGCAATCATTGTCGCCATTCGCGGCTTGGAAAACATCGGTGTCGTCGCCTTCCGAAAAGAGTTGACGTTCAATAGGGAGTTCAACTTCCGGTTGGCGAGCAAGGTCTTCCGGGTGGCTGTCACCGTCCTGCTGGCGGTGCTCTTCGCGAACTACTGGGCGTTGGTGTTGGGCTCGTTGGCGGGAGCCGTGGCCGGGGTTCTGCTGAGCTACTGGATGCACCCTTTCCGGCCCCGGTTCGGCCTGTCGGGTGCAAGAGAGTTGTTCAACTTCTCGCGATGGGTGCTGCTGCACAATTTTGCGACCTACGCCAATACGCGTGGCCCGGATCTGATCGTCGGCCGCATGGTGGGGGCCGACGCACTCGGCCTGTTCCGGGTCTCCAGTGACATCGCAAAACTGCCTTCGGAAGAGTTGTACGCGCCGATCATGCGCGTCGTCTTTCCGGGATTCTCCAAAATCGCCCACGACCTGCCGCGGCTGCGCCGAGCCTACCTTTCCGCGCAAGGCTTCGTGACCGCCGCCACGGTGCCGGCGGCGGTGGGTTTGGTCGCCGTTGCCGAACCCCTTGTGTGGGTTCTTTTGGGCACCAATTGGCTGGAGGCGATCCCGCTGATCCAGGTGCTCGGCCTGCTCGGGGTGACGACCATCCTGCACGGCAACCGCTACTCACTGTTCATGGCTCTTGGCAAACCTTACTGGGTTTTCTTCTTCGTCTTTTTGCACGCGGTCATCACGCTGCCGTTGATGGTGTACATGCTCTCCGCCGGATTCGGTATCACCGAGGCCGTATGGGCCAAGCTGGCCGCTTCGCTGTTGCTGATGCCGCCCGGGGTGTGGCTCGTCTGTTACTACCTGCGCATGCGCGCGGTGGAGTTCCTGGCCGTTGTCTGGCGCCCCGTGTTCTGTTCCGCGGCCATGGCTTTCGCCATTTGGGGCGTACTCGGTGCTCTGCCCGAGGTGGAGACGTTCGGCAGGGCGGCGGCCGCGCTGGCGGTAATGATTCCCTTGGGCGTCACTGTCTACGGGGGATTGATGCTTTTGACATGGTACGGGTTGGGCCGACCGGAAGGTCCGGAGACGCGCGTGGTTGAGATGGCGGTGAGCCGGGGCCTGATCCGTGGAGCGCAAGGTTCTACCTGAGGAGGGCCTATGCTACGGCTCGGTTTTGTCGGAGATGTCTGGTTGTGCGGTCGCGATCCGACGGAGTTGGATCACCGGCGGTGGGATCCCTTTGCGATGGTCCGTTCCCACCTTCAGGGTCACGATATTCTCGCCGGAAACTTGGAGTGCTTCTTTACGGACGACATGGAGAATACCCGCGGGCTGTGGAAGCATCCCAAGGCTTTGAAGGCCCATCCGTCGCTGGCCGGGATGTTGCGGGGGGCGGGGTTCGATATCGTCAATCTGGCGAACAACCATATGATGGACGGCGGCGCGCCGGGGTTGAAAGAGACCATCGAGACGCTCAACCGGTTGCAGATCTCCTTCGTCGGTGCCGGAAGGAACCTGCAGGAAGCGGAAGAGGCGAGACTGCTGCGCGCGAGAGGGCGGGTAATCGCGTTCCTATGCGCCGGGGATAGCACAGAGGACTATGCGGGGCCGCACCGTCCGGGTATTGCCCCGATGGAACCCAACCGGCGGCTCCTAGGCCGGGTGACCGAGGCGGCGGAGGCCGCCGACATCGTCGTCGTGCAATTGCATGGCGACCTCGAGTTCAGCGCGGCGCCCGCGCCGTATCGGGTCCGCCTGTCCCGTGAGTTGGTCGATCACGGCGCGACCCTGGTCATCCAACACCACCCTCATGTGGTGCAAGGTGTGGAGATGTATCACGGTGGGTTGATTGCCTACTCGATGGGCAATTTCGTTTTTCGGTTAAAGGGGAACAACTACCAGAAAAAATACCGTGATACACGCTACGGCGGCATTTTGAGTGTTGAGCTGGACGATGATGGAAAAGTCACCGGTTGGGCAATGGAGCCGGTTAGGATTGGGGATGATCACCGTCCGGCTCTGCTAAAGCCGCGTGCGCGAGATCTGGTAATGGCCGAGTTTGTGCGCCGTAATCGGCTTATACAGGACGCTGAAAAGCTGCGCAGCCTGTGGTGTCGGCGCTGCCGGCAAGAGGCGTTCTACCATGCGTTGATGGCTTACTACAAAGCGAGGCGTGGACAGTACCGTCATGCGTTTCAGTACATTGGCGCGTTGCCCCGGCGCCCCAGAAATCGCCGGTGGATCGGCGGAGTACTGACCGGAGGGTACTTGTAGAGCGGGCCGTCAGAGACCGCGCAGGCGCCGCTTGACCCAACGGCGAGCCCTCCAAGGGGCGTGGCCATGTTCGAGCGCGCGGATGATGAGCCCCCGGGTTCGGGCGGATCGTGGGAGGCGTTGTGACAGCCCTTTGGATGCCGTCATGCGGCACGGCACGCAAAATCCGCATGGATTGCCGCTCCGGGTGGGCATATGACAAAACCATGAGTGCTCCAATACCTTCGTAAACCCGCGTTCGGCGGCAAGGGCTGCCATCTCCCGTTTCGAGATGCCGAGTGTTGGAAAGGAGAACAGGTTGAATAGGCTCTCGGGAGAGTCCTCCGGCAAGCCGGGCCGCAGGGGCGTGGCTCCATAGCCTTCTGTCCCGGGGTTGCGCGATCCGGCCAAAAAGAAGAAGTCCTCATTGTGCTGTACGCACATCTCGATACCGTCGAGTCCGTGCTCCTTTGTAATCTCCGCCAGCCAAACATACTGCTCTCCGATCCCCCGCTTCCGCTGCAAGGCCTGGAACTTTTCACGCAGCTCGTTGTCTCGTTGTGCTTGGTCTGCCCGAAAGAAAACAATCGGTAGTAACGAGCCTCGATGTGCCTGCTCACTGACCAGATTGTGGATATGAAAAAGGGTGTCGATCTCTTGCGTGAGGGATTGCCGGCCCTCGTCAATAACGTAGAAGGGGAGAACGGTCTGTCCTTCATGGAGAACAAGATCGACCACTCGAAAGGTTGAGTCCCATCCGCCGGTCCAGAATATCTTTCGGCCGCTGGGATAAAGTGCATTATCGCGGTGCGGTTCGTTCATGATGCCTCTCGGTCGATGGTGCGGGTGCGTTGCGAACGGTGCTTTGACAACGCATCCGGTCTTTGTCCGCTTAGCCCAGTTGGCGCATTAGAGAATCGGTTCGCTTCCTGATGAGCCTTCTCAGACGGAAACCGGGAACCTTGCGAATGATGTGATCAACCAAGGCGCGTCGCATCTTTGAAGAGAAGGGAAGGCGCCAGTCGAGCCCTTCCTCCGCGGTCCACCGGCACGGCCCGCAGAATCCGCAAGGCCGGCCTGATCGCGTCGGGTTATGGCAAAACCAGGAATGGTTGAGTATGTCCAAGAAACCGTGCTTCCGTGCGGCGGTGTTCATCTCCGGCTTGGAAAGATCGAGGATGGGGAAAGAGAGGTGCTTGAAGAGTGTTTCCGGTGCATCGCTATGAATATCTGAACTCTCCCGAAGGACCGTGGCCGGATGATAGGCTTTGTCATCGATATGAATACAGAGATCGAGGGAGTTGATCTGTTGGTAATGAGCGTACGCCGCTATCCAGAGGTACTGAATGCCGATGTTGTAACGTGCCGTTAACGCGCGGTGCATCTCCCGCGTGGTTTCTTGTACGGGAAGGCGTGCGGTGTCGAAAGTGTGTGTATCCAGCAGCAGGCCCGAGCCGTCCCGGCGCGCGACGGCACTTCGGATTTCCTCCATTGCATGGAGTTCGTATGGAGTGGAGCCACGCGTTGGTAGCAGGAGGTAGTGAGGTTGTACCGGCCGCTTTTCGATGAATGTCAGGTAAAGGATCCAGAAGGTTGAGTCCCAACCACCTGTCCAGAGGACATGCCTTGGGGCGGTGGGCGGATCCGATGGTAGAGGGTTGTCTGTCATGGGGCGGGAAAACCTGCCAACCTTGGGGCTCTTGCTAACGTTTTGTAACGTTAGTAAAGAGTAGGTCAGATCGGTAGGTTCTCAAGTTGGTGCCGGCCGGGTACGGTTTCCCGGTCATTGCGAGGAGCGGAGCGAGGAAGCAATCTCCACCACTTGGACGTTCACCCATGGAGATTACTTCGCTTCGCTCGCAATGACGGATTGTTCAGCGTTTTGACAGACAGGGCATCGTCCCGCCGTCAGCCCGCTGATGCGTGCTTGCCGCCCCACAATGGGGCGAAGTCGAACTCGACGGTACAGCCGGGTAGTTCGAAGCGGTGGCGCTCGTCGCGGAAGTCGCCTACCTTGCGGTAGGCGCCGTCCACCAAGCGGTAGGCCTTGGCCTTGCGCGCGTCGGGGTAGACGATGACGTAGTGGCCGACGCCCTCGTCCCGGTAGAGCTGGAACTTGGCCTCTTCGTCCCGCCGCGCCGTGTGGGGGGAGATGATCTCGAAGATCCACTCCGGGGCGTGGGTCAGCCGTTCGCCCTCCGGCGGTTGGCAGAGGACCAGCACGTCGGGGCGGACCACGGTGTCGCGGGAGAACTCCACGTCGATCTCGAACAG
>SKYL01000069.1 GCA_007127935.1 Halorhodospira sp.
CGCGGCAACCGGCAGATAAACGTCGCGCCATTCCCCGGCGTACTCTCCACCCAGATCCGCCCCCAATGCGCCTCCGCGATCAACCGGCAAATCGCCAGTCCCAAGCCGCTCCCCTTCGGCTTGCCCGCCTGTAAATCCGAGACTTGGTGGAACTTCTCGAAGATCCGCCGCTGATCGGCGTCGTTGATCCCCGGCCCGTTGTCCGTCACCTCCAGCCGCACCGTGTCGCCGGTGTCACCGCGAACCCGCAAGCGGACCTTCCCCCGGTCCGGATCGGAAAACTTCGCCGCATTGGAAAGCAGGTTGATCGCCAACTGCATCAGCCGGTCCGGATCGCCCTTCACTGTCGCAGCCTCGTCCGCGGTCTCCACCTCCAGCTCCGTCTCCCGTTCCGAGAAGATCTGCCGGGTCGCCTCCACCGCATCGAGACCGATACGGTTCATATCCACATCCGCCAACTGCCACTCCGTGGAACCGCTCTCGATCTTCGAGAGGTCGAGCACCTGGTTGATCAGCCGCGTCAGCCGCTCGCTCTCCTTGACCACCACCTCCAGGAACTGAGCGCGCTGCCCGGCGTCCATCTCCGGGTTGTTGAGCAGGATCTCGCCGAAGGCGCGGATGGAGGTGAGCGGCGTCCGCAACTCGTGGCTGACCATGGAGACGAACTCATCCTTCAAGTGGTCCAACTCCTGCAACCGCTCGTTGGCCGCCCGCAGCTCTCGCGTCGCTTGCTCCAGCTCCCGCGACTTCTGCTCCAGGCGCCGGGAGTACTCGATGGTCCGCGAGGTGGCGTCGAGGATCTCCATGACCCCCTCGAAGGAGAGGGCTTCGCCCTTGACGATGGATGAGACCATGACCCGGGCCGAGGCGGAGCCGATGGAGCCGGCCAGCACCCGCTCCACATGGTGAACCAGCTCCGGTTGTGCCTGCTCGGCGTCCGCCAGGCGGTCGCCCCGGGCTTCGGCGTGCTCATTGATGATCCGCTCCGCCTGCACGTTGCCGATGAAGCGCGCCAGTAGATCCTGCAAATCACCGACCGTGGCCGTGCCCTGCCAGAAGCGGGCGTCGCGCTCGGAGCGAAGGAAGACGTCCACGAAGAGCGCGGCCTGGATGCGCTCCATGTCGCCCCGCTTTGAATAGAGGGAGACCCCCCACAGCAGCCCCACGTTGACCAGCATCGTCCAGAAGAAGGCGTGGGTGATGGGGTCCATACCGGTGACGCCGAACAGTTCGTGGGGCCGCAGCCACTCGACCCCCATGGGGCCCTGGGCCACGAAGCCGTAGCCCAACAGACCGGTGTCCGCCAAGGAGGGGAGGAGCAGGGTGTAGAACCAGACGATGAAGCCGGCGGACAGCCCCGCCAAGGCGCCGGCGCGGCTCGCCCCCTTCCAGAACATGCCGATGAGCACCGGCGGCGCGAACTGCGCCACGGCGACAAAGGAGATCAGCCCGATGGAGACCAGCGCATAGATGTCGGCAATCAGCAGGTAGTAGAGATAGCCCAGCAGCAGGATGGCGCAGATCAACAGGCGGCGGATGTTGACGATGAGCCGGGAGAGGTCGACCGTGGGCGGCAGCGGACGGCGCCGGAGCCGGAGCAGCGCCGGCACCACCAAGTCGTTGCTGACCATGATCGACAAGGCGATGCTGGCGACGATGACCATGCCGGTGGCCGCCGAGAAACCGCCGATGTAGATGAACAGCCCCAGGGTCCCGTGCCCCTCGGCCAGCGGCAGGGCGAGGACGTAGTTGTCCGGGCTCATCTCCGGGCCGAAGGTGAGCATCCCGGCCAGGGCGATGGGCAGCACGAAGAGGTTGATGGCCAGCAGGTAGAGCGGGAAGAGCCACGACGCGGTGCGGATGTGGTCCTCGTTGACGTTCTCCACCACGGTGACCTGCCACTGGCGCGGCAGGAAGATGATGGCGAAGGCGGAGAGCAGGGTCAGCGACATCCACGTCCCGTACCCGCCGGGAATGGCGTGCAACAGCCCCAGGTCCTGTACTGCTTCGTCGACGGCCGCTTGGGCGAAGAGGTCTCCGAGGCCGTTGAAGAGCCAAAAGGTGACGAAGATGCCCGCGGTGAGGAAGGCCACCAGCTTGACCACCGACTCGAAGGCCACCGCCACCACCATCCCCTCCAGCCGCTCGGTGGCGTCGATGTGCCGGGTGCCGAAGAGGATCGCGAAGACCGCCAGCAGCACCGCCACGTAGAGCGCCTTGTCGTCCCAGATGCCCCGGGGGGCGGCCATGGCGTCCACATCGGGGAAGTGCAGCAACACATCGAAGCTCGAGGAGACCGCCTGGAGTTGCAGCGCGATATACGGCGTGATGCCGATGACGGCGATGAAGGCCGCCAGGCCGCCCAACGCCATGCTCTTGCCGTAGCGCGAGGCGATGAAGTCGGCGATGGAGGTGATCCGGTAGAGCTTGCTGATGCGCACGATCTTGCGCAGCACCAGCCACCAGAGGGCCGCCATCAGCGTCGGCCCCAGGTAGATGGCGAGGAACATCATGCCCGCCTGGGTGGCGAGGCCGACGCTGCCGTAAAAGGTCCACGCGGTACAGTAGACGGCGATGGAAAGGGTGTAGACGTAAGGGTTGCTGACCAGCGACCGCCCCCGGTCGCCGAGTTTGTCCGCGAAGTAGGCGATGCCGAAGAGCAGCCCGACGTAGAGCGCGGAGACCAGCAGGATGCTCCACTCGGGTAACATCGGCGGCTAGCCTCCCCTTCCGCTCCGGTGATTGATCCGCAGGGCCACGGCCACCAGCGCGATGAGCGCCCCCCACGTGGTGAACAGGTAGAGATAGAGCACCGGCGCGCCCCACAGCAAGCCGTCCACCGCGAAGGTGTCCAGGAGCGGATAATTGAACAGGATCCCCCCCATCGCCGCCAGCGCGACCAACCGTTCGCTGAGCGGTCCCATAGCGGTTAGAACCGCGCTTGTTGCTTACGGACCTCGACCATTTTCTCCGACGCCTCGATGGCCTCCCGCAACGTGTTGACCCCACGCCCCTGGAGCAGCGGCAGCAGGTAACAGAAGATCTCGGCCGTCACCACGGCATCGCCCAGAGCGGTATGGCGGCCGCTGACCTCCACCCCCAGCCGATTGGCGATGGCCTCAAGACCGTGCTCCGGGGTGTGGTCGTGGAGGAAGACCGACAGGAGCAGGGTGTCCAGCACCGGGTTGTCGAAACGGACGCCGCACCGGTCTTCCTTGAGGCCGATGAACTTCATGTCGAAGGCGGCGTTGTGGGCCACCAGCACCGAGTCCCCGGCGAACTCCTTGAACTGGGGCAGGACGGCCTCGATGCCCGGCTGATCGGCCACCATCTCATCCCGGATGCCGTGGAAGCGGATGGACGCCCTGGGGATGGTGCGGCCGGGATTGACCAGTTGCTCGAAGCTCTCTCCGTGAATCACCCGGCCATTGATCACCCGCACGCCGGCGATGGAGATGATCTCGTCACCCTCTGACGGCGCCAGCCCGGTGGTCTCCGTGTCGAAGACAGTAAAGGTAAGCTGGGCCAGCGGCCGGTCCAGCAGTTCGCTCTGGTCGGCGGCCTGGTCGGCCAACGAAAAGTCGTAGAACTCCGGCCGCGGCGGCAGCCGTTCTTCCGGGTGTTCCCATTGCCTGCGGGAGGCCGGCAGCGGAATGCGAATCAGCGCCCGCCCGTGGCGGCGGGCCTGGGCTTGGCTCCAGGCAAGGCTGTCGTGGCGCTCCAGGACGTCCCGTGGCGTCAGGTCGCCGGTCACCTCTGGAAGCCCCTCGTCCAGCCACTGGTCGATGCGCTCTGGCGGCACCGGCTCCCCGGTCCATGAGATGTCGAGGTAGACACGGCGGTCGCCCATCAGCGGCTCGACCTCCACCTCCGCCACGCCGTCGTCCTCGCGCAGGTGGCGCAGGAAGTGGGCGAGGACCAAGCCGATGGAGTGGCTCTCGGCGTGGATCCACAGCGGCATCCCCACCGGTTCCACCCGGGGCAGGTGTTCTGGATTGCGGCGGGCCACGCTGGCTACCAAATCGGAACTGAAGATGTCGGCCATGGTCCACGGCGCCGAGACGAAGCGCTGGCTCTCCCGGGCCATCTTCTCGAACCGCCGGCTCAGTTCCCGGCTCTCGTGGACCATCATCTCCTGGAAGGCGGTGCGTTGTTCCGGCGTCATCCCGTCGTCGCCGCGGCTCAGGCTCTCGGCGGCGGCCCGCAGGTTGGCTAGCGGCGCTCGCAATGCCTCCACCGCGGAGCGCATGCCGTGGTCGCGGCGGGCCAGCGCCTCGATCTTCCGGGTGATGTCTTCCAGGGTGATGACGAAGCCCGATTTCAACGGGCTTGACGACGGCATCAGGCTCATCCGGCAGTGAAGCAGAACGCCGTCGTCGATACTGGCGCAGACAAACTCGGCGCCGTTCTCCGCCGAAGATGGGTCTTCGGCCTCGGCCATGCGGTGGTGGAGCATCTCCAGGGTGTGGTCCACCGGGGAGCGGGCCAGCACCTCGTAGATCGAACGCCCCAGTCCCAGCGCTTCGCTGCGCAGGATCTCCTGGGCTGCCGGGTTGTAGAGCAGCACCCGGCCGTCGGTGTCGCAGACCACCACCCCCTGTTGGATCTCCCGCAGGACGATCTCCAACCGTGCCTTCTGCGTCTCGATGCCCTGGGCGCCGGTGCCCACCGCCTTGGCGATCTCGCGGCGTGCCTCGTAGAGGCTGGCGCCGAGGGCGCGCACGCTCTCCGGCAACTCCCCCAGCATGTTGTGGTGGGGGATCTCCAGGTCGTGGGCCGGATTGCTGCGGGCCATGATGGCCGCGCCCCGGGCCAGCGCGTTGAGCGGGCGGATCAACTCGAAGTCGAGCAGCAACCAGATGGAGGCGGTGGTCCCCACCAGGAAGAGTCCGCCCAGGCCGTAGGCGAAGATGATCCGGGTTTGGTCGTCGGAGTTGGGCAGCGCGTTCAGCGTCAGCATCGCCAGCCCGGTCATGATGGCGACGATGAGGGCGATCAAAAAGACCGCCGGCGCCCAAAATTTGAATCGGCGTCCCAACATGCGGCCGCCCCCGTTCAGGCGCCGCCGCCCAGGACTTCCTTGACTTTGTCAACGACTTCCTGGGTGGAGAACGGCTTGGTGATGTAGTCGTCGGCGCCCATGGCGAGTCCCTTTTCACGCTCCACGTCGCGCCCCTTGGCGGTGAGCATAATCACCGGCAGGTGGGCCCACTCGGGGCGCTGCCGGATCTCCCGGCAGACCTCGTGGCCGTTCTTTTTCGGCATCATCACGTCCAACAGGACCAAGTCCGGCAGCCGCTCCTCAATGGCGGCCAGCGCCCGCTCACCGTCCTCCGCGGTCCGCACCTGGAAGCCAGCCTGCTTCATCAGGAACTCCAGCGAGAGGACGATGTTCGGCTCGTCATCGACGATCAAGATCTCCTGGCTCATGGGCGGGAGTTCTCCTCCGATTGTTGTAATAGTAGGAGATTGTGCACGATCTCCTTACAGAAGCGCTGAATAATCGTCCCCGCTCGACCAGCCGCTATTGCCCGGCCAGCCGTCATTGCGAGCGTAGCGAAGCAATCTCCATGGGGCGACGTCCAAGTGCCGGAGATTGCTTCGTTGCTCCGCTCCTCGCAACGACGAGTTGCTTTGTCAGCTTGCCCCTGGTTACCGTTTCCGGCAAGGGGTTTTACAGCCCGAACCGCCCCTGTACCCGGTCCTGGAACCGCTTGATGGCCCGCATGCTGGTGGCCAGCGATTGCCGGGCCAGATCGTCCAGGGCGTTGGGGTCGATGTACTTGTCCAGCGGCTGGCCACCCCGTTCCTGCTCCAGTTGGTGGGTCAGCAACAGATCCATCAACTCTTCATGGGCGGCGATCACCGACTCCACCATCTCCGGCGTCATCTCGCCCTGGCGGCGCAACGCCTGTAGCCGGGAGACGGTGTTGGCCTCACGGATGCCGGCAGAGAGGGCGTAGATGCGCGCCGCGTTGCAGATGATCCGTAGCCCGTTGCGCTTGATGTCGACCCGCCCCTTGCCCTCGTCCCGCTGCGAGGTGATCAGCCGGTTGAACAACCCGACCGCCGGCGTCCCCTCGGCATCGTCCTCGGCCATGAAACGCAGCAGCTTCGGGTGTGACTCCAACTCGGCCATGGTGTGGTCCCATAGCTGAGTCACCAGGCTGTCGTCGCCGTAGAGGATCTGGAAATCGAAAAAGATGTTGCACCAGCGGGCGGCCTTGCGGCTCGGGTGGCGGGCCATGTAGCTGATCTGCTTCCGCCAGGTGCCCAGTTGCCGGCGGTACTCCGGGTTGCGCGCCATGATGTCCCCGGGGCACCACTGGTAGCCGATCTCGTCCAGCCGGTGGTTCAACGTATCGGTGA